>CAJFVQ010000063.1 GCA_904420535.1 Candidatus Cryptoclostridium obscurum | reverse complement strand
TGAAATTGCCGGCGTCGATGTAGACATCGCCAATGAAATTGCTAACGATATCGGCGTAGAACTGGTCATTGAAGACGTGAATTTCGACAGTATCGTCACCTCGGTACAATCAGGAAAAGCGGCCTTTGGCGCTGCTGGAATGACGATTACCGATGAAAGAAAAGAAAATGTTGACTTTTCTATCGAATACGTCACCTCCAAACAATATGTGATTTTGCCCGAAGGCACCACCATTTCAACCATTGAAGACCTCGACGGGATGAACATTGGTGTCCAAACCGGAACGACCGGGGATTTCATCATTGGCGACGCAATCAATGGAACCGATGATGCGGAACCCCTGATTCCCAATGCGACTTCCAACGGTTATACCAGCGCCATCTTAGCAGCACAGGATTTACTCAGTGGACGTCTTGATGCCGTGGTCATCGACAGACTTCCTGCGGAAAATATTGCCACAGTCAATGCAGACGCCGGTTTGACAACAACGGAACTTCTTTATGCCGACGGCAGCGACACCACCGAAGAATATGCAATCTGCGTACAAAAAGGTAATACCGAACTTTTGGAAGCTATCAATGCGACCTTGCAGAGACTCATTGATGAAGGTAAAATCGATGAATTTTTGGTAAACCACACCGCTGCCGCTGCCGTGGAATAATGGGATAAAGAAACCTTTACGGTAGCGTACAAGAATCAAAGAGCTTCGGTGAGCTGCCGAAGCTCTTTTTGGGGTTTTCATATAATCCCCCAAAGGAGTAACTTATGAACATTTTTGAAAAACTTGGCAATGCCATCACATCTACATTTATCACTGCTGATCGCTGGGAAATGTTTGTGACCGGTTTGGGAAATACCTTAAAAATCGCTTTGGTGGCAACGGCCATCGGCGTGCTGATCGGGGTTACCATTGCCATTATCCGAGTGTATCACAAAGAAACTGGGAAATTAAAGATCCTCGATAAGATTTGCGGACTTTACCTTACGGTGATCCGCGGTACTCCTGTTTTGGTACAATTACTGATCATGTATTACGTCATTTTTTCCAATGTCAGGAATGGTATTCCCGTGGCTATGTTGGCCTTTGGTATTAATTCCGGAGCTTATGTGGCGGAGATCGTCCGCGCGGGCATCAATGCCGTAGACAAAGGCCAAACCGAAGCCGGACGTTCTTTGGGGCTGAACGGTGCGGCAACCATGCGTTCCATCATTTTGCCCCAGGCCATCAAAAACATTTTGCCGGCATTGGGTAATGAGTTTATTGTACTGCTGAAAGAAACTTCCATTGTCGGTTATATTGCTATTATGGACATTACCAAAGCCGGAGACATTGTTCGCAGTCGTACCTATGACGCCTTTACTTCTCTGATTTCCGTGGCGCTTATCTATCTCATTCTCGTCATTGGACTCCAGGCCATCTTAAAATATGTGGAAAGGAGACTCGGGAAAAGTGATCGACGTTAAAAATCTCAACAAATATTTTGGAGAGCACCATGTATTAAAAGGGATCAGCCAGCGCATCGACAAAGGGGAAAAAGTTGTAATTATCGGCCCGTCCGGTTCCGGAAAATCCACTTTTTTACGTTGCTTGAATCTGCTGGAACACCCCACCGAGGGAGAAGTATGGTTTGAAGGGCAGGAAATTACTGACCCCAAAGCCGACATCAACAAGATCCGCCAAAAGATGGGAATGGTATTCCAGAATTTTAATCTGTTTCCCCATATGACGGTACGAGAAAATATCACCTTTGCTCCAGTCAAACTAAAAGTCTTGACCAAAGCCGAGGCCGACCAAAAAGCCCAAGAACTGTTATTACGAGTGGGGCTCCCCGATAAAATCGACGTTTACCCCAACAGTTTATCCGGCGGGCAAAAACAGCGGGTAGCCATTGTGAGAGCTCTAGCCATGAACCCCGACGTTATGCTTTTCGATGAACCAACCAGCGCTTTGGATCCGGAAATGATCGGTGAAGTGCTGGATGTTATGAAAGAATTGGCCCATGAGGGAATGACCATGGTGGTGGTTACCCACGAAATGGGCTTTGCCCGGGAAGTTGGCACCAGAGTGCTGTTTATGGATGAAGGAAAAATTCTGGAGGAAAATGAGCCCAAGGAGTTTTTTGAACACCCACAGCATCCGAGATTGCAAGAATTTTTGTCCAAGGTCCTGTAAAATATTTTATAATTTTATACATTTTTTATGCAAAAGGAGTGTCCTGGGACACTCCTTTTCTTCTTCTCCTATCGTCGTTTTATGATTCCGCAACGTATTGTTCCGCCAGATCTTTCAGATAAAAGGTTTCCGTCTTATCTTTGAATCTTACCTGAATGGCATCGTCGTCATCAATGGTTTGAATGGTGCCATCAGAGTCGTAGTAATGCTCTGCATCGAGGAATGTCACACTACAGTAGCCATTGACAGGGAAAGACGACCAGGGGGTTTCAAAATACTCTTTGACCTCATAAGTCCATTCATCGCCATGATAAGTAACGCAGTAAAGATTTCGCCCTTCATTTTTAGAGTGAAATACAAGCCCCACAACGCCACCTTCAGAATTTTCCTCCGCATCACCATATTCCGCGGCGCTTACGAATTCATAACGGATTTCCACATTCTCGGAAGAGGCGAGCCAGCCATAGTTGCAGAAATATTGATAACCGCCGAAAAGGCCGATACAACAGACCACGGCAATCAACACCGCCGCAATGACACGACGTTTTACTTTGCGATTCAATTTCTTCAAGGGTTGAAGATCCTGAAGGTCGCCGGGCGTCGCGGCAGGGCTGGGATAAGCTTCGTTTTTCATCGCCTCATAACAGCTGCGGCATTGGGGACATTGGGCCAAATGTTCTTCCACCAGTTTGGTGCTGGCTTCAGAAGTCAAACCGTCGATATATGACGGTAACAAATCTCGAATAATATCACAATGCATCATTCATCTTCCTTTCTCATTTTGGCAATTTTTTGTTTCGCGCGATAAAATGTCACGCGTGCCCAGTTTTCATTCCGCTGAAAGATTTCGCCGATCTCACGAAAGGAGAATGCTCCGGTGATCCGTAAAAGCAAAACCTCTTTAGAGGTTTCATCAAGATCATGGACACATTGGAACAGTTCCATTTTCTTTTCTTTGAGACAAAGGGAATCCTCCAAGGAATGGCCGTTTTGGAGCAGGGATTCCTCCAAAGGCACAGTGCTGTGTTTATTCCGGCGGTCTAATTCCTGGAACCAAAGATGTTTGGCAATTTGACAAAGCCATGTGGTAACCTTGCAGCTGCCGTCAAAACGGCGGATGTCACGTACTGCTCGGACAAAGGTTTCCTGCACAAGGTCTTGGGCTGTATCTTCCTCGTGACAAAGGCTCATTAGAAAACAAAAAACCGTATCCCCGTATTGGCGATAGACCTCATCGAGATCAGCCACACTACCACCTCCTTTGTCTATTAATCGGGAAAATGAATGTTTCGTTACAAAAAATTACAAAAAAATTTCCGCATACGGTATCGTACCATATACGGAAATTCTTTTCCACACTTTTTGTGCGGGATCGCGCGAATTTCAGCCCTTTACGGGGCGTACAAAGAATATATCTCTGGCGCAATCTATGGAATTCTTTTGCTTTTTATCTTATTTTGATCAGGCGCAGGGTGGTCGGCATCTTGAGATCAACGATCTGCAATTTTAAGAAAATCATCAAAAACCAAAGATACTGCCGAGGTCACCACTGCTATCCTGTTGTTGTTGCTCCTGTTGCTGCTGTTGTTGTTCTTGTTGTTGCTGGAGTTCCGCTTGGGTTTCGGGATCTGTTTCCGTCAATTCCACGTTCACTGTAAGAGTTTCCCCAGTGGCCATACGGTAAACAGATAATTCCACGGTATCACCAGGTTCCAACTGATTCTTTACATTATTTAAAGCTGATGTGGAAGTGACCTCCGTGCCCTTGATGGCCGTAATGATATCCCCGACGCGGAGATCGCTGTTGGCAGCACCGCTGTTTTCGGCGATAGCAGCGACATAAGCACCAGTGGGCACGCGGTAAAATGCCGCAGCGGTTTCATCAATATCAGTACAGGAAATACCAATAGAAGGACGACCTGTTACGTAGCCGTTTTCAATCAATTCATTGATGACAGGAACCGCATCGTTAATGGGGATGGCAAAGCCCATGCCTTCGGCGACGGTAGAAGAGATCTTTGCGGAGTTAATACCAATCACTTGACCGTACATATTCACCAGGGGGCCACCGGAATTCCCAGAGTTGATGGCAGCATTGGTCTGGATATAGTTCATGGTCTGTCCTTCAATCTCCACAGTGCGGTCTAAGGCGGAGATAATCCCATTCGTTACAGATCCGGCAAAATCCTGACCCAAGGGATTCCCAATGGCCACAACTTCTTCCCCAACCACCAGTTGATCGGAATCACCCAATTCTGCCGCCGTATAGCCGGAACCATCAATTTTAATTACCGCCAAATCCGTATAAGAATCAAGTCCCACTAATTCCGCGGATTTTTCAGTGCCATCGGATAAGGTTACAACAAGGTTGCTCATGCCGTTGACCACATGAGCGTTGGTCATGATATAACCATTTTCTTTAATAATGATTCCTGTACCGCTGGAAGAACCGGCGCTGCTTTCACCGGCAATCCCTACCACCGAGGGACTAACTTTTTCGTTAATCGCTGCCACCGATAAGGTATCACCTTCTCCCGTTGAAGCTTGCTGAACAGTTTGACTTTGTGTCACAGGAGTTGTATCGGAATCGTCACTTTCAAAGAAAACACTGTAAACACCAATGGAACTAAATGCAATCACAGCCACGGCTGCAATGCTTCCGAAAAACATGACGACTTTTTTCCCTTTACTCATTTTTTTCTTTTTGGGCATCACATGATATTCCCGGGAAGGCCCGTGAGGTACAGGATCAACCTCCATTTCCTGAATCACGGTCTCCTCTTCATCCTTACCAGCATAATATTGCGCATCCGGTTTCGGTGCTTCATCCTGTTCTGTTTCTCGTTCCGGGTAATTTTTATAATATCTTTCATCACTCATGACAGATGCCTCCTTTGTTCGAGTGTTTTTGTCATTTCTTAACTTTCTGAACTTAGTTTACCCCGTTTTTTTGGTATCAAAAGGGCTTCTCCGTGAAAAAACAGTGAACATCCCATGCAAAGAATGACACAAAACTGACGGCGGTATTGTAGCGGCCGCTCCGCCATGATATAATCAAAGCATCATCCATGAGATACATAAAAAATCCCAGGATATCACAGGAGGTTGCCATGGACACGATTCGCAAAATTAAAAGGGAAGATCTGGAAGAACTGTTATGCCTTTACCATCAGTTGTACGAAGAGGAAGATGCGGTTGTAACCGAGGAACGAAAACAAGCCTTCGAAACCATTCTGCATCGTGACGACCAGTTTTTGCTGGTAACGGAACGAAAAGGAAAAATTATTGCTACGGTTCATCTGACAATATTGCCGAACCTCAGCCACAACGGAGCTTCTGCAGCATATATTGAAAATGTAATCGTCGACAAAGATCACCGCGGCCAAAAGATCGGTGAAGCCATTATGACACGGGCCATCGAAATCGCTGAGGAACACCGGTGTTACAGAGTATTGCTCTGCACCGGCACCATTTCGCACGAGGACCCGCCGGAAATTATGGAACGGCGCCATCGCTTTTATGAAAAGGTGGGCTTGCGGCGCGGCATCAAAAATGCACTTGTGCGGTATTTCAATCAATAAAATCTTTTGCATTTTTGAGGGATGTGGGATCGCTTCACATGAAAATATTTCAGATTTTTATTACTTATTTTAAAATTGGCTGTTTTACGTTTGGCAGCGGTTACACTATGTTGCCATTATTGGAACGAGAACTTATTGAAAAACAAAAGTGGATCGACAATGACACTCTTTATAATTATTTCGCCCTCGCCCAGTCAGTCCCCGGCATTGTGGCGGTGAACACCGCTACGTTTTTGGGTTACCGCATGAAGGGATTTTGGGGCGCCTTGGCCGCAGCCATGGGTATGATTTTGCCTTCTTTGATCCTTATCACAGTGATCGCCGCTTTTTTTCATAATTTAGCAGACAACGAAGCCATACAGAAAATTTTTCGCGGTTTGAATATCGCCATTACGGCGCTACTCATTAAGACTCTTTGGACCATGGGACGACGCAGTATTAAGGATATTATCACTGCGGCTATTTTCGGAGCGGCGCTGCTCATCAACATTATTTGGGGCATCAACCCCATTTACTTCATTATTTGCGGCGGTATCCTGGGACTTTTGTTGTCGGGGAGGGTAAAACAATGATCTATTTACAGCTCCTCTGGGAGTTTATGAAAATTGGCCTCTTCGGCATTGGCGGCGGTTATGCAACATTGCCATTTTTGCAACATCTGGCCGAGGAATACGGTTGGTTTTCTTTGGCGGATATGACTACATTCATCTCCCTTTCGGAAATCACCCCCGGTGCCTTTGGTATCAATATGGCCACCTTCGCCGGATATTCCGCTGCTGGAATTTCCGGTGGGATCGTCGCTACTTTTGCATTGGCATTGGTCCCCTTCCTTATTATTACAATTTTGTGCCATAAATTCCCCAATTTTCAGGAAAATAAAGTCTTTGCCAAAATTTTCTACGGTGTAGTACCGGTAACCGTGGCCCTCATCGGAACCGTAGCCTTTCAAATTTTTCAGACGTCATTACTCCACTTTGATTCCGCATTTCAAGGGACCATTTCCTGGGTGCTCTTTGCCGCCCTGCTTTTCCTGGCCTTTGTAAGAAAGGCTGGACCGTTTCAACTGTTTCTTATCGGTGGCCTTTGCGGCCTGTTATTTCTCTGAGAAAGGAAAACTATGACAAAAAAAGCATTGGTTCTGGGAGGAGGAGGCGCCCGTGGCGCCTATGAAGTGGGCGTATGGAAGGCTCTGGAGGAAATCGGGGAATCCTTTTCCATGGTGGTCGGCACTTCCGTAGGCGCATTGAACGGCGCTCTTTATGCCCAAGGGGATTATGAAAAAGCCGAAGCTTTGTGGAAAAATATTGATACGTCCCAAATTCTACAATTAACGGAAAATGATGATATTGACCAGGCAGCAAACCTTTTAAACACCGCGGTCTCCTACTTACAAAATATTCATGAGCACCGCGGGATGGGATTGGATACGTCCCCGCTTTTGGAGCTGATCCGCACCAATATTGATGAAAATGCAATACGCAATTCCTCCGTGGCATTCGGATTGACCACTGTGATGCTGGATGGAAAAAATACCCTTGCCAAAGAAATTTTTATCAATAAAATTCCCCGGGGAAGTTTGCATCAATACTTGATGGCTTCAGCAGCACTCTGGCCGGCCTTAGCTTACCAGACCATTGACGGCAGAATCCATGTAGATGGCGGTTATCACGACAACGTTCCGACTTCCATGGCATTAAATCACGGCGCGGATTTGACCCTCTCTGTAAATTTAAACGCCGTAGGAGTCGATCCCGCTCCCAAACCAAAATTAGGACAAATATGCCAAGAAATCTCTTCCCGTCACGACTTAGGCCCTATTCTGAATTTTACCAAAGAGCAAGCATGTCGAAACCTCCGTCTGGGATATCTTGACACTATGAAACATTACAAACGCTATCAAGGGGGACAATTTACCTTTGAAGCCGATGCTTTTCAACACGTTTCGCCGAAATTAAAAACCGTAATCAAGGTAATCCATCATAAAGATCATAATCTATTTAAAAGGCTATCCGAAGGAACTCTGCGAAAGGAAATGGAAAAACGATGCTTCGGAAATACCCAAGACCCCCAAAAAGTTCTTTTGGCTGCGGCGGAAGCGGCAGGAGATATTTTTTCCGTCGATCCCTTGCGCATTTACAGTGAAAATTCTTTCTGCGAGGCAATTGACGGAAACGTCAGGGAATATTGTCTCCACCGCAAGGTAATGGATGATTTTGGTTTTAACCGCAGGAAAACCATTCAGAAAACCATCGAAACTTTGGACGATAAAGGAACTACAGCAATTCTATATCGTCAAATCAAGGCCATCGGTCGCGGAAACGCATCGGCAAGATTGCGCACCTTGGCATCGCTTCGTCCCGGTCCTTTCCTGGCCGCTGCCTTCCTTTGGAGCCAGGGGATAAAAATTTAATCGCATACATCATAGAAGAGGAACCATGAAACATATTTTTATCGTAAATCCTATTGCAGGGCGAGGGAAACACCAGGAAAAAATTGTCGGGAAAATCAAAACAGCATGCGAACGAGGAGGATATTCTTTTGAAATCCTCTATACCAATGGTCCGGGAGATGCTGAGAAGATCGCAGCCACCTATCCCCCAGATGAAGATGCCCGGTTTTATGCTATAGGTGGCGATGGTACTTTTAATGAAATGATCAATGGAATCATGGGGCGAGGGAAAGGCGAGGCTGCGCTGATTCCCTGTGGAACCGGAGATGACTTTGTACGTATCTTTCAAGACAAAGCGCCGTTCCTTGCCATTGAACGACAGCTGGAAGGAACTGCCCAGCCCATTGATTTGATGAAGGTAAACGGAAGATACGCCGCAAACCTTTGTAATCTCGGTATTGACGCGGAAACCGCCGCCGACGTCCATCGATTTTCCCGTTTTATGCCAGGGCCTCTGGCCTATTCTGTGGCGCTAATTTGGCGGCTTTTCCATCGATTGGGCATTGAAATGACTGTGACTCTAGACGACAAAGAAACGTTTCACGGTACATACCTTCTGGCTTCCTTTGCCAATGGTCAAGCTTACGGCGGTGGATACTTTGCCGCACCGAAAGCAGAATATGACGACGGTTGGATGGAGGTTTGTTTGGTTAAGCCCATCAGTCGTCTTCGCTTTTCTCGTTTGTTAAATCAATATAAGGCAGGAAATCATCTGGACCAAGAGGCATTTCAATCGTTTCTCCATTACCGACGGGCAAAAAAAGCAGTGTTTCGTACCAAAAATCAACATCGTTTTTGTGTTGATGGAGAAATCATTGCCACCGACAACGGTGAAATGGAGCTTTGCCCACAAGCGATTCCCTTTGTGCTGCCGTTGGGAGCAACATTGCGAAAAAGCAGATAACAAATTCATAAATGTTTTCGCAAAATTATTGCTTGTAGTTGAGATTCCATTTCGTTATAATAAAACAACATGTTCGCAAACAAATTTTCACAAACAGTAAGGGGAAACCAATGTTTTTAATGGTCGATAATTACGACTCTTTTGTCTACAACCTTGCCGTTTATTTCCAAGAACTAGGGGAGACGGTAACGGTTCGCCGCAACGACGATTTGACCTTAAGGGAAATCGAATCTATGGATCTTAAGGGAATTATCATTTCTCCAGGGCCAAAACGTCCCGGAGAAGCGGGATTGTCTGAAGAAATTGTTCACGTCTTCCGCGGCAGAGTTCCCATCCTCGGCGTTTGCCTGGGGCACCAAGTCATCGGTCATGTCCTTGGCGCCACAGTGGAAAAAGGTGCCCGTCCCATGCACGGAAAAGTGACGCAGGTTTCTCACAACGGAAAACGATTGTTCCGGGGATTACCCAATCATTTCCAAGTGACCCGCTACCATTCTTTGGTCGTGGATCGTGAAACATTGCCGCCGGATATGGACATAGACGCCATCGCGGAAAACGATACGATTATGGCAATTTCCCACCAAAAGGAACCACTATTTGGCGTACAATTCCATCCGGAAGCTATTTTAACGGAACATGGTCATGAATTATTAAAAAATTTTGTCACCCTGTGTGAAGAATGGTGGTGTAACATTCCATCATGAAACGAATCATTAAAGAACTGCATCCATACCGCAGTATTCATGAAATTTATAGCCGATATCACAGGGAGAGGAATACGGTATTTCTCGACTCATCATTACGAAACAGCCTGGGAAAATACTCAATAATCGGTCTCCATCCCTACCTTACCATCACAAACGATGGGGAGACCCTTGTCGTCAACGGAGCCCCCCAGGACGAAGACTTTGAAACATTCCTACGCCGCTATCTCCTAGAACATTTGGACGAAAACGAAACGGATTTGCCCATTGTTTCCGGGGCCATTGGCTATTTTTCCTATGATTATGGTCGCAAATCCGCAGGAATTTCCTCGCGGCATCGGAAAGAAGTAGAGATTCCCCAATGTATCTTAAATTTTTATGACGATTTCATCATAGAAGATCACCAAAAGAAAAAAATTTGGTTGGTTGCCAACGGTAAGTTGCAAAAGAGCTGCCTGGCTGTGGAACAATTGGAACGAGAAATCGCAGAGATTCCCCGTATCACTGAGGATCATCGCGCCTATGAAATCACGGTAATACCGAATTTTCAAAAGAAAGATTACCTCGACGCCATCGATAAAATGATCCAATATATCATTGAGGGAGACATTTATATTGCAAATATGACCCAGCAACTTGCCATCAGAAGCGAAAAAGCTCCTTTTGATGCCTTTTTAAAGCTACGGCGCATCAACCCTTCGCCCTTTGGCGGATATTTACAATATGGCGATTTTCAGATTATCTGCGCATCACCAGAGCGGTTTTTACTCATGAAACAGAAAAAGATTGAAACCCGTCCCATCAAAGGAACGCGCAAGCGGGGAGAAACGCCCCAAGAAGACGCGGCGTTACGCCGAGAATTGGAACAATCCGAAAAAGACCGCAGCGAGCTTTTAATGATTGTGGATTTGGAACGCAATGATTTGAACCACGTTTGTGTTCCCGGCAGCGTAAAAGTAACGGAGCTCTTTGCGGTGGAGGAATACGCCACTGTTTTTCATCTGGTATCTACCATTACCGGAAGATTGAGGGAAGAACTTACCGCGATGGATCTGATGAGCGCGGCCTTTCCCGGCGGTTCCATTACTGGCGCGCCAAAAATCCGGGCAATGGAAATTATTGATGAATTGGAACACAGCCAACGCAATCTTTATACCGGTTCCATTGGTTATTTGACATTGGACGGTTCCATGGATCTTAATATTGTAATACGCACGGCCCTCCACAAAGACGGTGTCTACCATCTCGGCGTTGGCGGAGGAATCACCTTTGAATCAGATTTGGAATTTGAATACGAAGAGACTTTGCAAAAAGCAAAAGCGATCTTAGAAGCGTTAACATAACCAGAGGATCAACAATGACAGCAAAACTCATTCATTTGGACGAAGGATATATGTTCGGTTTAGGTGCTTTTGAAACCATTGCAGTGGAATCAAATCACTGTGTATTGCTAAAAGAGCATTTGTCCCGACTCCAAAAAGCAATCAAATTTTTTCAAATACGCCAGAAGGTAACGGAACAAGAGGTATTTCAATATTTGGAAAATCGCCTCATGGAACACAGTGTTTTGAAGATCATGGTATCAGCGAAAAATATCATCTTTACCACGCGGCAAAACCCTTACGGAGAAGAACACTTTCAGAAGGGTTTTACTTTGGGATTCAGTGATGTGCGACGCAATGAGACATCCCCCCTCACCTACCACAAAACATTTCATTACGGCGATTGCCTCATGGAAAAACGTGCAGCCCAAGAAAAAGGATGGGACGAACCTGTGTTTCTCAACACCAAAGGGGAAATCTCCGAAGGCGCCACCACCAATATTTTTTTTGTAAAAGATGGAATCATCGTCACTCCCCCAATTTTCTCCGGGCTTCTCAACGGCATTTTGCGGCAATACGTCTTAAGCCGCGAGAACGTCGTAGAACGCATCATCCTTGCCGATGAAGTACCAACTTTTGACGAATGCTTTATTACAAATTCACTTATGGGAATCATGCCAGTGAGACAATTCGGAAAAACCCTATTTCCCGAAAGAACCGTCGCAACAAGGCTCCATGAGAGATACCGGCAGGAAAAAGTAACAATTTAATTCTACATCACAGAGAAGGTCCTTACATTTTGTAAGGACCTTATTTCATAATAAAAAAAGGTTGGGTCTCAAGAGACCCAACCTTTTCGGAAGGAATAAGGAAATATCAGAAGACCTGATATATCACTCCAGCAACTTCGGTAATATTTATTCGGCTTCGTTAAGCAGATAACCATTATTTAATGCTACAAATACGAGCTTCGAAGCTTCGGCACGGGTAGCATTGTTATCGGGTTTGAAGGTGCCGTCGGGATAACCTTCAAGATAACCAGCATTGGCCAAATTCATGACTTCGTCATAGAACCACTGGTCGCTCGTCACATCGTTAAAAGATTTTTGAGCCGCTACTTTCAAATCACCGCAAATGTTGGAGATAATCGCAGACATTTCCGCACGGGTGATTTTGGCATCGGGTTTAAAGGTGCCATCGGGATAACCATTAATATACCCTTCAGATGCCAATAGCATCACAGCGTCATAATACCATGCGCCTTCCTGCACATCGGAGAAGGAAACGTCTTTTGCATCTTCGGTTACACTTACGGCGGTTACACTTACGGCAAAGGACATCATTTTGGCAAATTCTGCACGGGTGATTTCGCCGTCAGGACGGAACGTACCATCGGGATAACCATTAATGATCTCTTCTTCTACCAGCTGCAGGACAAAGGGAGCATACCAGGCATCTGCAGGGACATCACTGAAAGTCATTTCACTGGTATCGACAACCAACCAATAAGGATTGGTAATGGCGTAGTTCCCATTGACGTCAATAAACATAAAGGCAACCCAGGTGTTGTAAGCTTCATCATTCAATGTGATTTCCGCATTGAATTCAAATTCACGCTGATTGACTCCAAGCTGAGAAGCTTCGGCATCATATTTCAAATATTTGTCCGTATACAAAGTTTTGCCTGCATCTACATAATCCGTATCGGCATCCTGAGAGAGAACGAGAACATCTTTAATTTCCGCGAGAGAGGAAACTTGGAAGTTTACGTTAAAGGTGCCGTCAGCATTATAAACTTCGCCGGGCATTTTATCCATATCAAGCAAAGGACCGTAGGTGGTGTAAGAATGACCGTCCACAATGGCCTCGGCATAGGCTAAACCATTGGCTGTAATGTTATTTTCTTCGGTTTCACCAACATAAGCATAGGTACGAATCTTACCCGAAGCATAATTGGCATCTGCCCTTGCATTGGTATAATCATCGGCAGCAAAACCGGGATAGAGTACGTCATGAGTATCAGAACCACCAACAATATAATGGGCCTTTTCTGTGACAACGGGATCCCCATTGATGTCATCATAAATCGAAGTGCCGTTAATGTAAGAAGTCCAAAGTTCCGTAGCACTTACGATTACCGCAAGGTTTTCATCATCGGGGCAGCAAGAGTTGATTTCAATGGTATCATAATCATCGACATAACCGCCGGGAATAGAACCATAAACAGCTGCATAGAAGAGACCGTAACTCTGCCAAGGATGGTTCGCCGTGATGGCGGCGCCAGTATCATGGGTTTCTTTGATGAACTCAGGCAACTGGCTGAACTGATCCATAATCGTGTTTTCCTGGTTAACATCTTTGAAATGTTCATAAGCCGATTCATTCAAAGGAATCACATTAAAATGCGACCAGGAACAGGAGATTTCTTCCGAAGGAATGAAGCCAGTCATGCCGTATTCTCCTGCCAATTCATAAGCTTTTGCATTGTTTACGGTGAAGTCGTGGTCAGTAATCAATGCAACATCCAGTGAAGCAGCCATCATAGAAGGAATGGCATCTTCCGGATCGGCAAAAGCGTCATTCTTATTGGCATGGTGGTGGAGGTCACCAGAAAGCCATCCTTCGGGAGCGCTGTATTCCATGGTAATGGTTACATTTTGATCTCCGTCAGAGGTATTGGCTTTTACTTCCACAGGATTGGAATAGAACCAATAGCCTTCGCCGTAAACAACAGCCTTATATTCACCAGGGGCGATTTCCGTTTCAATCAATCCTTCTTCTTTGGCCTGGTAGATAGAATCTCCACAGAAACGAACTGCGGGATAAGCGCTGTTGCCTTCGGCATCAAACAATTCCAATTTGCCATAAACAGGATTGCCGTCCTGATCCTTCAAATTAAAGTTCACTTTGACTTTGGCGGCACCGGATACGAGATCCATGGAAGCAGTGGCGCCACTGGTATCAACGGCTTGCGCCTCGCCTTTGGCATAGCCTGCACGTTCTACATAAATGGTAAGGTCGGATTCTCCACGGGGAAGATCAATGGAATAATTTCCTTCTTCATCCCCCAAATACCAACCGTAAGTTTCTCCATCTTTGGCCACAACGATAACAGGTTCTGCAACAGGGGCACCTGACGCATCCTTAACAGTCCCGGAAACAGTGGTTTTATCTGTAATACCGTTATATTCCATCAAGAAATCATTGTAATCTCTGGTGGAAGGCTCGTCACTGACAATGATGTATTCATCAAAGGTAACGGATTCACCATCCTGGAAAGCATAGTTTGCTCGGAGTTCCTTATACCCCACAGAACCGCCGGTGGCAGTATACGCATGGGAAATTCCTTTATTGGACATGTTTTCACCGGGCAAAGCATAGGATGTGCAATATTCATTTTTCTCGGTTTTTCCGTAACTACCGATGACCTTATGACTATCAATCTGGTACAATGCACCGCCGTCGTCCCCTTTATTGGTCATGGAGAAACGATTCGAAACAACTTTTGTTTCTTCACCGGTGGTATTGGTAATCTGATCAAACATCATAATGCGGTTTGCATCGGGTTCAATGCCGTAATAGGTAATAACGTCAAATTTCGTACCGCCCACATCATAAATACGGCTCACTTTAATGGCAGTAAGACCACTTTCATCTTCCACTTTATTTTCAAAATCATAAGTGGTCAAATCAAAAGTGACAACACCGCAATTATCGGGTGCCCAAGAATCCCAGCCGTTGACCAAGAATTCCACGCTCCAAACAGTGTCGCGTCCGCCAGTCATATCAGCAACAGTACCGATATCGAGAATGGAACCTGCAGGATACCCCCAAGGATTTCTCGTACCTACAGCGAGCACGGCACCGACTTTACCATTGGTGATGATAATGTCATTCCCATGAATTGCTTCCCCATTGACAAATACGGTCCCCGTATCGCCAACAGCATTTCCCTGTTCTTTCCACTTGTCCAAGGTGCCGATCCACAGGTCCTCTGTGGCGCTGAAATTTTGTAGCGCTTCGGTGATTTTGTACTGATTCGGGTCTGTTGTGTCTTCAGGCGTGATGTCGGCAGCAAAGGCACCGAAAGAGAAACTCATCACAAAAGCAATAATCAGCGTCACAAGTAATGCCTTCTT
>CAJFVQ010000062.1 GCA_904420535.1 Candidatus Cryptoclostridium obscurum | reverse complement strand
GGTCATTGGCGATTTTTTCGGCAATATTTCCGTCTAAATCCAGGAGCACAGATATCACATCGTTCAATGTTATTTCAATAGAAAGTGCAAGAAAGTCGTCCTTTTCGGAAAATGTAAGGACATGGCCAGAAGCGGGGGTATCGATCTTTGAGATTGAGTATTGTCCTGGCAAATAGTCCATGATTCCTGAGGGAGTATGGAGCCGGATAGAACCGTCAAGCACAGCATAAATATAGAAGTTTTCTGTTTTTGGCATTTCAATTAATTTTTTCTGAATAAATAAATTGATAAAAATGCATATTTTGTTTTATTTTCTCCTTCCACGAAAGGAAAAGAGCGGACTTCCTTGCATAACTTTTTAAGAACACTGATCACTTTACCACCTGCTTTGTGCTTTTTGCTACGTAGTATATCTTAACATATTATTTTGCCTATTACTATGATTTTATTTTATGGTTTACAGCATAGTAAGGCCTTGGTTAAATTTTTACATTAGATGATAACATTTGCATATTTGAATTAGCTTTTCATGAATGGCCGGATCATTATATTGGGAGGAGTGGCATCATAGAGAAATTGCATTTTCATGATCCATTGTAATCAATGCATATTTGGAGAAATTTGGCATAAAATATATCTGAAATGCGGACTCCGGCGAAATGAAAATAAGCCTGGCAGTCTTTTGGTAAAAATGTAAAACAATCGAATGTTTCACGTGAAACATAGGAATTTGTACTCGAGGTGGAACCTCGATATTTTATCAATTTATGGAGGCACTATGATTTATTTTGATCATGCGGCGACTTCCTACCCCAAACCGCCTGAAGTTTTGAAGGAAGCAAGCAAAGTTTTACAATATTTTGCAGGGAACCCCGGCCGTGGAGATTATTCTTTAGCAAAAAACAGTGGTCGTTATTTGTATCAGGCGCGCAAAACTGTAGCCGCGTTTTTAGGAATTAAACCCAGTGCAAATTTAATCTTTACCGATGGTTGCACCGCATCGGCAAACACCGTGCTCAAAGGGTTTTTGCGTCCCGGTGATCACGTAGTAATATCTTCAATGGAGCATAACGCGAATTGGCGCCCCTTGAAAGCCTTAGAATCCCGCGGAATTTCCCTTACGAAGGTAAATCTATTAGGAGAAGTAAAATCGGCCGTTTCTCGCCTCGAGAATGCTTTAACGCCTTCTACCAGGTTGTTTGTAACGGTTCATGGCTCAAATGTTAGCGGAGATTTACTACCTTTGGAGGAATTAACCCAATGTGCCCATCGCTATGGCGTAAAAGTTTATTGTGATATGGCGCAAACCGCGGGATTTCTTCCATTAGATTTAGCAACCCTCGGCGTAGACTTTGCTGCTTTTGCGGGCCATAAAAGTTTATTAGGTCCCGGCGGTGTGGGAATGCTTTATGTGCGGGAAGCCAAAAGTCTTGTACCGTTTAAACATGGTGGTACAGGAATGCATTCGGAATCCCCCAACATGCCAGATTTTTTACCAGATCGCTTGGAAAGTGGTACGCCAAATCTTATGGGCATTGGCGGCTTAATTGGTGGCATTCAGTATATCCAAAATCGTGGCATTGATGATATCAATCGCCAAGAAATTGCTCTGACGGAACGGTTTCTGACAGGATTGGAAACCATGGATCATATTACAATATACGGCCCAGGACGTGGCATGCCACGAGTTCCTGTGGTTTCCATCAATGTAGGAAACCTCTCACCACAAAAAACATCGGAATTTTTGGAAGAAAAAGCGGAAATCGCCGTGCGCTCCGGTTTACACTGCTCTCCTTTGGCCCATGAAACCCTAGGCACTTTGGGCCGTGGCACAGTTCGGTTTAGCTTTGGTTATCATAATACCGAGGAAGAAGTCGATACCGCATTGGATGTTTTAGACCACATGAGACATATCCTGTAAAATTATTTGTGGTTTTTCATTGGTAATAAAAGCGGCAACTCCTGAAATGAGGAATTGCCGCTTTTCTGTTTTTATGATTTCATGATTCGGAATAATAGGGATTCCAATTCGTCAATCTTATTGACGAGATGGTCGGGGTGCGCTGCTTTTACTGTTTCTTCGGAATCGGCGCCCCAAGTAACAGCTATGGTGGTACAACCCGCGCCATTTCCCGCTAGAATATCGTAAGGTGAGTCCCCAACCATAACAGCATCTTTCGGCTCCGCCCCTGCCAAATCCAGAGCTTTTTCCACCGGAGCAGGATGGGGCTTGTGAAATTCTGTATCTTCATTGGTAACAATGAAGTCAAAAAGAGCTTCCGCTTTGAGCTTTTGTAAGTTTTGTAAAAGACTATCGCGGCGCTTTGAAGTGACTATGCCGACGATGATCCCTTTTGTTTGCAATGCTTTGATCAATGGTTCGACTCCTGGAAAAAACTCGACCATTTCACCGCCAATGGCGGGAAATTGCTCCAGATAGGTATTGACGAATTCCCCAACGCGCTCTTCCCCTACAAGAGAGGGAGCCATGTTAACCAGTGGCTTTCCAATGAGCGATTGGGCAAGAGATAAGGAGAAATCCACCTTCATTTGCTGTTTTGTGGCTTCCAAGGTCGCCAAAATGCCGGGAATGGTATTGGCAAGGGTGCCGTCAAAGTCGAAAAGAATCGTTTGGTTACTCACTGTTTGCTCCTTTTTATTCTGAATGAAAGTTTTTTAGCTTTTATTATTATTTTTTTGTTGCTCAACGACTGCTTCCACTTCATTGAGGGACATATGATTGGCATTTGCAATAGCTTTTAGATCTTCAAATTCCGCCTTTGCCTTTGCGGCGCCGTATCCCTGAGAGTACTTGACGCGGACTGTACCAAAGGGGGTCTCCTCCTGGGTGATGGTGCGATCCATGATAAATCGTTCCTCCCTACGGCAAAGCATGCCAATGGTGGTGCTATGACGGAAGATGGCGCTGCGTACCGCATCCAGATGCTTATCCTCTGTCAATACGGTAATGCGCTGACCACAGCGCCCTTTTTTCATTTGAATTGCTGTAAGATACATATCCAATGCTCCGGCTTCAAAAACCTTATCCCAAAGATAGCCGATCTCTTGACCTGTCATGTCATCCACAGTGGTTTCTAACTGAATCACGTTGGCAGGAGTATCACCATGAGTTCCCACCATTACCCGGAGCATATTGGGGCGTTTGAAGTCTTTGCTGCCCCCTCCCAGACCAACAGCTGTAACTGTCATAGGAGGAATGGTCCCAAATTTCGCTTTATGGGCTTTTAACAGTGCAATACCAGTGGGGGTCACTGTTTCGGAATTTTCCTCGCAGCCAAAGATCTCCACTCCTTTTAACAGTTCATTTAAAGCCGGAGCAGGATGGGGCATGATACCATGGCATCCTTCCATGAGACCGTGTCCCAAAGGCAGAGGTGAAGCATAAATTTCCCCGATATCCATGACGGAAAGAAGCCAAGTTGCGGCAGTAATATCTAAAATAGTATCATCTGCTCCGACCTCATGAAAATGTACTTGATCCACTGGAATTCCGTGAGCTTTACTTTCGGCTTCGCCCAAAAGGTGAAATACTTCCATGATTTTTTTCTTTACTTTTTGGGGGAGATCCCCTGCGGTGATAATGGTTTCAATATCACTTAAATGGCGGTGGGGCTGATTCTCTTCGATGAGGAAATCAATGTGGTTGGTGCGGAATTCACCTTTTTGCAGGTCCCTTCTCTGCCAATCCCAAGGACTCAACGGCAGAGAACGAAGCACCTTTAACAGGTCTTTTTCATGGTCCTCTGCATCCAAAAGGGCGGCTACTGTCATATCGCCGCTAATCCCGCCAATACAGTCAAAATAAAGGACTTTCATAGCGCCTCCCGATGGTTCAAAATATTTTTTCGATCTCATAAAATCAGAACATTGACTCAAAGAGTTTCTTGTAATCAGTATCTTTGAGGCGAAGGCCGGTTCAAAAAATTCTTGGAAATCCTTCTATGGGAAAGAATTTTGTGTCATTGTGTCTTTCGGAGATCTCTTGAGAAATCCATATCTCCATTGTTAAGCATCGTGAAATGACTATTTTTCCATGTCAAAGCGGCCGCTTTGGAAGGGATAGAGGTCCATTGTTATTTTATGAAACCCCAAATCACCCAAAGTCTTGCACAGTTCTTGACGATGCTTTAAAATAGCCTCCATTTCTCCTTCCGTTACTTCAATGCGTACGCTTCCTTGTCCTGCCCAGCGCAAACGGAAATTGCTGCGACAGATCTTTCGCAAACAGTCTTCTCCCTGTTCCACAGCGATCAACAATTCTTTGGTAATGGGAATTTCCATGTCATAAGGGAACCGCGTCAATAAACAAGGAGAGGACGGCTTTTCCCAATTGGGAAGTTCCCAATACCTTGCTAAATTATGAACATTTGTTTTATTAATTCCGCAGTTCTGTAAGGGACTGATGATCCCTTCTTCTTTGCAGGCTTTTGCGCCGGGACGGTAGCAGTTATGGTCGTCGGAATTACTTCCGTCCAAAACCACGGAGCATCCCTGTGTTTTCGCGATGGATTTGATTTCCCGGAGCATCATTTTCTTACAGTAATAGCATCGTTTCTTGTTATTTCGTGCCACCTTGTCCAGAGATAGTACGTCAATTTCCTTTACGATGAGGGGGCATTTGAGAAAATCTGCGATTCTTCGCGCTTCTTCAACCTCCCGCTGGGGCACAGCCTCATTTTTTACCATGATAGCGACGCATTGGTTGCCATGGATTTTTACTGCTGACGCCAGCACCAAAGTGCTGTCGATTCCTGCAGAGAATGCTACTGCGGGATATTGGTATCGGGACAATTCTTTCTGTAATTTTCTTTCCAAATCTGGGAGCATAGTGTCGTGCTCCGTCGAAATATTGTTTTCTTTCATATATTAATATAATAAGAAAGGCGCCCCAAAAAAGAGCGCCATATCGTCCTTTGTATGATTTATTCCGCCAACAGGGCTTCTTCCATGGCACGGACACCTTGCCCCAAGGAAATATCCGCCCCCATGATCTTTAAAACCATTTCCAAACCGCTGATGGCGGCGATGAGATCCATATCCTGTACAGCGCCTAAATGTCCTACGCGGAAGGTAGAGGTGGAAAATTTTCCCTGACCGCCTGCAATGACGATGTTGAATTTTTCAAGAAGCAGTTTTCGTAATTTCGCCGGATCTATGCCTTCGGGACATTTTACAGCGGTAACGGCGGGAGAGGCGATTGCGTCGTCTTTTATCAGCAATTCCAGTCCCATAGCTTTTAAGCCAGTACGTACCAGGTCTCTGTGGCGGTAATGATCCCGAACCACAGCGTCAACGCCGACTTCGTCGAAATAGCGCAGGGCCTCTTCCACGGCATAAAATACGGAGATTGCGGGAGTAAAAGGTGTTTGTCCTTTTTCCAACCATTTGCGGGCTTCCAACAGGTTGAAATAGAATTTGTGGTTAGTGCAGGTTTCCGCTTTTTTCATGGCTCGTTCATTGGCGGCAAGGAATGCCAATCCCGGCGGAGCCATAAAGGCTTTTTGGGAGCCGGCAATGGCAACGTCCACATTCCATCCATCCATATCGAATTCTGCGGCGCCAAGGCCGCTCACCGTATCCACAATCAAAAGGGCAGGGTGGCCTTTTCTTGCTTCGGAAACGGCTTTGATGGGGTTTACCACCGCAGTGGAGGTTTCATTGTGCTGGCAGAGAATTGCCTTAATTTCATGGTTTACGTCTTTGGCCAAACGTTCTTCCAGAACCTCGGGGTCAATGGCGTTGCCCCAGCCGAAATCGATGAATTCCACATCAGCGTCGTACTGTTTGGCAATTTTTTCAAATCGCTCTCCGAAATTGCCGATAGAAGCGACGATGACCTTTTCCCCGGGGTTGATGAAATTCACCACGGCGGCTTCCAGCCCCCCGGTGCCCGAGGCGGTCAGGGTGAATACTTCATGTTTGGTTTTGAAAACCTTTTTCGATTTTTCGGTAATGGCTTCCAAAATTTCCTGAAAGGCAGGGCCCCGGTGGTTGATCATGGGCGCGGCCATGGAGCGCAATACGTTATTGGGGACATTGGTTGGTCCCGGCAACAAGAAATACTCTTGTAATCTCATGGAAATCCTCCAAAATCATCATGCGATAAATATCTTATTCTATAATACTCCTTTTCACCCCGGGTGACAATAGAAAATATCGAGGGAATTGGTAAATTTTTTCTTTTTTCGTCAAAGTTTATACCGATTCCTTCATTTTTATAAGGCTCAGCGGCCATTGAGGAATGGGGCGGTTTATGATATGATGTGGAAAAGTGTTTTTATCTCTGAAAACCTGCGGGGCCAAAGCAGCGGCCGCGTTTTCTCATGGATTCGGAAAGGAGCGGAATATGCGATACGAATGCTGGAACAACGAAATCAGACTTTCGAAGCTGGGGATGGGGGCCACGCGCCTGCCCCAAACCGCGCCGGGTCTGGGGCAGCCCATCGATGAGGAAAAGGCTCGGGTACTCATTGACTGCTGCATGGAACAGGGCGTCAATTACTATGATACGGCCTATATTTACCATGGCGGGCATTCCGAGACTTTTTTGGCCCGGGCGTTGTCCTGTTACGACCGGGAGCGCTTTTATATCGCCGATAAATTCAACGTCCAAGCAAACCCTGACGCCAAAGCCTAGTTCGAGGAGGAGATGGCCCGCCTCGCGATGGAATATATCGACTTCTACCTGCTGCACGGAGTAACGGATTTGACTATGACCGCCTACGAAAGCAGCGGTTGCATCCCTTATTTCCGGGAGCAAAAGCGTTTGGGGAGGATCCGCTATTTCGGCTTTTCCTTCCACGGTACCACGGACTGCTTGAGGAAGATGCTGGAAATGGGCGATTGGGATTTCGTCCAGATCCAGCTGAATTACTATGACTGGTTCCAGGGAGCCGCGAAAGAACAATATGAAATCTTGAGGGAGCGCCACATCCCGATTATGGTCATGGAACCTGTCCACGGCGGGATGCTAGCGAATCTTCCGGAGGAGGGGATGGATCTCCTGCCCAAGGGGAACTTGTCCCCGGCGGCCTGGGCCCTTCGCTTTGCGATGGACCTGCCGGGAGTTGCCGTGGTTCTCAGCGGAATGTCCGACCTCGCCCAGGTCAGGGAGAATCTGGAAACGGCCTCCATGGCGCCGGGACTGTCCCGGGAGGAATTGTCCGCCCTGGAAGAAATCAGCGCCCTACTCCGGAAAAAGGTCGCCGTTCCCTGTACCGGGTGCAGGTACTGCTGTGACGACTGCCCCCAGGAACTGGACATTCCGTCGCTGCTGTCGGCCTATAATGATTATCGGGACGACGCCGCGGCCCTGGGCGACAGAGCTATGGCGGTGTGGAGGCTGCTCCGCCTGAAGGCCCTGCCGGAACAGAAGCAGCCCGGCGCCTGCACTGCCCATTGCCCCCAGATGCTGGAGATCCCCGAATATATGAAGGAAATGGCGGAGCAGCTCCGCCAATAAGCAATGGGGTCTCTCAAAGGGGATAGGTTGTGGCGGGAGGCTTTTGAGATTTCATGGAAAGAGGTGAGACAATGCTGACAAAGCCGGTGAGCGGATGGAGTGATTTTCACCTTGAAGGCACCTCGGAATGGGGATTAAGCGATCTTGACAATATCACCTTTGATCGGTTAGAGTAGGCAAATCGCAGCCTCGAAACCTTATCGCCCTTTTGCCTCAAGGGGTTTTTGGAACCGAACCGTCTGCTGTGTACCGTGAGTTACTGAAATTGCCATATCATATGCGAAAATGAAGCCCGCCGGGGATATGAAGCATGAGTATTCCCACAGAAGTATGCTGTAATTTTGCCGGTACCCCTACTGCGATATCTATGAATCCCCGGAGGAATGGGGCTCTTTCGTCGATGATCCGGACCTCGATCCCACCAAAAGGAAAGAAAGGCTGCCCCAAATACTGGCGCGATTAAAAAAATGGATCATAAAACGGGAAGAGAATTTCCGCAAAGGCCGTTGCTTCCTATAATAAATAACAGAAAAAATAGAAAAACGGAAAAGAATCAAAGGAAAGCCGTCGCTGTTCTTTGCAAAAGGGCAGCGGGCTTTTTTTTGTCCCTTTTTCCGTGTTCTGTCCCGGCGGTTTTTGCTTGTTTTTTACAAAAAGACGGTTTTGGCCTTTACATGGCTTTGCTATCTTCTTAAAGGTAATAGGAATCGGAAGAATGAACAAAGCAAAGACGCGATGGATAAGAAAATAGTAGAGTGTGTCTTGAAGAAAAGAGGTTGATTATGAAAATTTTATTGGTGAACGACGATGGTTACCAGGCCCAAGGCATCCACAGTTTGATCAAAGCACTGAAAGAGGAACATGAACTTGTGGTGGCTGCACCTTCGACTCACCGCAGCGGTTCCAGCCACTGTATTTCAGAAGGCGTTACTGTTACAGCAAGAGAAGTTTATCTCGAAGATGTGGAACATCCTGTCTGGGCCGTAGACGGCACCCCCGCCGATTGCACGCTATGGGCGCTCAATGAATTGATGGGCCTTGACCACCTTCCCGATCTGGTGCTATCCGGTATCAACATGGGATATAATCTTTCAGAAATCGTGAATTACTCCGGCACTGTGGCCGCCGCCCACGAAGGATTTATCATGGGAATTCCCTCAGTAGCTCTTTCCACTTCTTCCCGTCATCGTAATTATGACGATGCCGCTACGGTGGTTCGCGCTATGTTACCTCGTTTGTTGGAATCGAAACGCCCCTTTTTTTATAATGTGAATATTCCCGCTTTGCCTCCCGAAGAAATCAAAGGCATTATGAAAGCGCCCCTTTGTCCGCCTCCTTCTGTTCAGGCTCGCCGCAGCCGCACCAATCCCTTTAGTGATTTTTATTGGTGGGAACCAGACAGCGAAAATTCTGCCTTTGATCTTGTAGAAGGCTCTGATATGTGGGCCGTAAAAGAAGGATATGTGGCCATTACACCCATAAAACTGAATTATATGAATTTCAATGCCATGAAGCATATGCCGGATTTTTCGGATTTGGAACTTTCTTCTCGTAATTCTGTTGATTCTGGCGACCACAATGATAATAATCGTTTGGAAAAACGCATATCCTAAAGGCAAGAGCCGAAGGATAAAGGCAAGGGCCGAAGGATAAAGGCAAGAGCCGAAGGATAAAGGTAGAAAGAACGGTAAAATTTTTGGAAAAAACAAAAAAGCCACACGATCTTTTTTGCTCCATGTCCCAGCACCTTTCTCATATTAACATTGCATTAACCTGAAATGTTAATGCAAAATAATGTTTTTAACAGGCGATTTTACAATGAATAAAGTATAAGGGATCTATATTTTACATGGATTTTACATTGAACCCCTTGTGATTTAACATAAATCACTTACACT
>CAJFVQ010000061.1 GCA_904420535.1 Candidatus Cryptoclostridium obscurum | reverse complement strand
TGAAACATGCGGCGAATCTGCCGTTTCTTTCCCTCGTGGATAATAACTTCCCACTGGCTGTCGCGGCCCTTTTTCCCTAAAAGACGAATTTTTGCCGGGGCGAAAACATCCTCCTCTGTTGCAAGACCTTTTCGCAGCAAGTTGAGTTTTGCTTCCGATGGGATGCCTTTGACCAACACCCGATATTTTTTATCAATCTTTCGGGCGGGATGAAGGATATTGTTGGTCATTTTCCCATCGTTGGTCAAAATCAACAGCCCGCTGGTATCCATATCCAATCTACCCACAGGATAGATTCGCACCCCCCAGTTGGGAAGAAGGTCCATCACGGTGGGACGGTTATGAGTATCTGTAACGGTACAAAGATATCCCTTTGGCTTATTAAGAAGTACGTAGATTTTACGCTCTTTCCTCTGAATCATGTTGCCATCGACTTCAATGTTATCTTTGCCCAAATCGGCCTTGGTTCCTAACTCACAAATGACTTGTCCGTTGACCCGAACACGTCCTTCTTTGATCATCTCTTCGGCTTTACGGCGAGAAGCCACACCAGCAGAAGCCAAAATTTTTTGCAATCTCTCTTTCATAAAATCCTCCGCTTCTATTATATGCCGAAACAGGGAAATCCACAAGTAAGAATTTTTCAACAAAAAAAGATCGAAGTAATATAAAACGCCGCAAGAAAGGCTACACAGTCGCCGATCAGCCCCACCCAAAGAGCATAGCGATATTTACGGATCCCAACGGCGCCAAAATAAACAGTCAAAACATAAAAGGTTGTCTCGGTACTGCCTTGCATAATAGAAGCAAGCCGACCGGTAAAAGAATCCGGACCGTAATTCTGAATAATGCTGGCGGTCATTCCCAAAGAGCCGCTGCCAGAGAAGGGACGCATCACCGCGAGGGGAATCACTTCTTCGGGAATTCCCAGGGCCTCTCCTACGGGAGCGATCAAACGAAACAACAAATCCATGGCACCGCCTTCAGTAAAAATCGCGATAGCTCCCAGCATAGCGATGAGAAAGGGTAAAAGATTCCATGTCAATTTTAGCCCCTCGCGGGCGCCTTCAATAAACTCATCATAAATCGGTACGCCCTTATAGTAGGCATAAAGGGGGACCGCCGCTAAAATAATTGGAATGATCCAAACTGAAATTTCACCAAAAAGATCCATCATTGTTTTTTTCGCCCCACTTTCTCTAAGAGAAAAGCGGAGATCAAAGCCGCCGTAAGTCCGGCAAGAGAAGCCAAAAAAGAAGGAATGATAATTTCCGCTGCATTGGCAGAACCAGCCTGGGAGCGAAGGCCCATAATCATTCCCGGCATCAAACTGACTGCCGAAGTATTTAAGGCAAGAAATACAATCATCTCCCGGGAAGCAACGCCTTTTTCATCCGCGGTTTTAGACAATTCCTCCATAGCTTTGATACCAAAAGGCGTTGCCGCATTTCCCAATCCAAGGAAGTTTGCAGAGACATTCATAATCATTGGCGCCCAAGCCTTATGATTAGGACTTAAATTAGGGAAAAGCCATTTCAAACAGGGATAAACCAATTTAGCCATGGCATCGAGCAAACCGCTTTTTTCTGCCAAACGCATAATCCCGCACCATACGGAGAGAAACGCGGCGAGCCCCATGGCGACTTCAATCGCATTGGTGGAACCATCGACCAATGCAGGGAAAATGACACTTCCATCGCCATTGACGACAGCAGCCAAAACACCACAAAGAATTAAAAGTAACCATACTGCGTGAATCATAATCAATCTCCATTCCATGGGGGCAAAATTCTCGTCCCCGCATAAGATGTACTATATCATCCTATTGAAATGAGGTGTAAAATATGTTCTTTCCATTTTTTGGATTTTGGCCCGTTTTCCCCTGTTGGGGCGGATGCGGCCGGGGATGTGGTTTGTGCATGCCGCGATGCTCAGTGCAATGCTGTTGCCAACCTTGCTGCTGTTGACACAAAATCTCAAATCCCATCATATAATATTCTGTCGGTAATTACCGATGAAAGGACCTTCTTAAAAAATACGGTAGGGTACGACGAGTGCGTAAACCCTTTTAAATATCAAACATTGATTGAGTCAGAGTAATGAGGAGAATTTAATATCTTCATAAAAAAGCGGAGATCTTCATTTAAAGAGGATCTCCGCTTTGAATTCTGTTTGCGATCAATGATTTTGCAATTAATTTTTAAAAATTTAGCAATACTGCCCCTACAACGACACCGAAAATTTCTGTCTCGTTTTTTCCGAGGATATCCGGGGTAATTCCAGGATCATCACCATATACAATAATTTTGCCGTTTTTTAAGCGAATACGGCGCAAAAGACTTTCTTTTTTGGCAACACGAACCAAAACAACATCTCCATTCTGGGGATTCTTCTCATAATCCAACAGCACATAGTCACCAGGATGAAGTCTTGGAGAGAGAGCATGGTCATTAACACAATAGAAAAAATAACGTTCCGGCTCGGCTTCCAATGCCTCCGCAGCATAGGGGATGGTATGATAACGACCGCGATTGTAATGAAAGATTTGATTCCGTGATCCCTCCAAAGAATCGATCACGGGGATTTGCACAACACCCATGAGTGTTTCGGGTGAATGAAAAGATACAGGATTCGGCTGATCAATTTCCTGAAAATAACCGGCTGCGTACATCAGTTCCTCATAAATGCCCGGCATATCGGGACAAGCATCAGCAATTTTTCGTAACGTATTAGGTTTAGCAATTTGTCCCGACAACATTTTGCTCAAATTGCCCGCACTGATCCCAGCATGGCGTGCAAATTCATTGAGGCCTCGGCTTCCCATGGCCCTTATCAAAGTGTTATGATATAATTTTTCCATGCCATCTTTTACTACTACAGACATTTTAGAGACCTCAATCATTACTTAGAAATTGATATAGAAATTTTATCATAAACTTTCTATAAATACAACGAAATGCGTCGAAAATAATCGAAAAAAGTGATAATAATATGAAAAGACGATGATTGAATGATATACAAAATCATCGTCTTAGGATATTCGATTATAGGAAAAATATACCCTGCATATTACAATTTTCGGGATTCTCCAAAAAAGAAAACGGCAATGGTTCCAGGACCGGAATGGGCACCAATGACAGGACCGATTTGCGAAAAATAAAAGCCTTTTACCTTAATACGGCGAGCGATTTCCTCTGCCAGTAATTGAGCGTCCTCCAAGGCATCACCGTGACTGATGAGAATCGTCTGTTCCTCACTGTTCACAATATATTGTTCCACTTTTTCCGCCAAATGGATCAGAGCTTTTTTGCGTCCCCGCACCTTTTCCCTGGGGATTAGGTGCCCTTCCTCATCGACGTTTAAAATAGGTTTAATGTTCAAGACCGTTCCGAGGACCGCAGAAGTTTTAGAGACACGACCTCCGCGATAAAGATGGTTCAAATCATCTACCGTAAACCAATGGTTGGTTTGCTGAACCCGTTTCGTAATATGTTCCACCAAGGTTTCAAAATCCGCACCTTGGTCCCGCTGCTCAACAGCGTCCCATAAAAGCAGACCTTCTCCCATAGAAGCCGCAAGAGAATCAATCACGGCAATCTTCCGATCAGGGAATTCCGCTTCTAATTCTCTGGCCGCAATCTGAGCTGAATTAAAACTACCGCTCAATCCAGAAGAAAAACAGAGATAGATGACGTCTTTTTCATCTTGCAGGTAAGGCTGAAAAAATTCTTTATATTGAACGACATTAACTTGAGCGGTAATGGGGATGGCGGCCCCTTGCTTCATGTTGCGGTAAAACAAAGAAATATCGGTGTTTTCCCCCATATCGTCAAAAAATTCCTGATCTTTAATTGTATAATTAAATGGCAAAAAGGCCACCTGATGCTTACGCATATAGCGATATCCCAAATCAGTGGTAGAATCGCCAATTAAAACATAAGTCATAATTTATCCCCCTATACATTGTAATTTCCTTTACAATATCTCGTATTTTGTCTTATCACTTATGATAAACGATTTTTTAAAAAAAATCAAACCGATTCGGAAGGTTTCCATTGAAAAAACATAACATTATGCTATAATTTTCATAAAGTAATCTTTGGGGAAATTTCCACTCGATTGGATCAAATTCCATCAAAGTAGGAGGTATCATGGAAACAACCGTCGATCCACAAAAACAAAAAAGGGCCTTTTTCAAGGCAATTATCATTACGGCAATCGTATTCTATCTACCCGCCTTACTTTTACAGATGGTTTCCGGAAATTTCGGGGCATTTCTGACTATGACCTGTCTGATGCTGATTAATTCGTTGACGTCTTGCTTCACCGGTCTGTATTACACCACAGTATACCCCTTTCCTCCTCTGTTGTTTCTCATTACGGCGGTATTATTTTTGCCTGCGGCATTATTGAGTTACGGTAGCAATACATTGATCTATTGCGGCATCTATGCCGGGGCCAACCTCATCGGTTGTACCATTGGATGGATCATTCGTCGTTTTACCAAAGAAGAAAAAAATTAAGCTTCCTTACCAACATCATATGAAAAATCATATAACCGGTTCCTGACTGCAATCAGAAACCGGTTTCTTTATACTTTTTTCTCCTTAATCTGCAATTTTGGAAATTTAAAAGATTTTCGGACCAATTCATCATAGGGATTTTAACCTTTCGGTCTGAATATCAAGGCCACCAAATAACCGAATAATACCGCGGCGGCAAGTCCTGCCGCACCGGCAGTAAAGCCCCCTGTTAAGATACCTAGGAGTCCTTTTTCCCGGAATGCAGTTTCAACCCCCTGAACTAAAGTGTGGCCGAAACCACATAAGGGTACGGAAGCTCCCATACCTGCAAAATCCGCTAAAGGTTGATAAAGCCCCAAAAAGCTCAACAATTCCCCAAAAAGAATCACTACTACCAAAACATGGGAAGAACTGACAAAAAAGGGCGTTGTATCCATAGCGATTTGAGCAATCACACAAATGAGGCCGCCAATTAAAAATGCCCAAACAAAATGCATCAGCATGGTTTCACCTCCCCTGTCTCTACGACGACAGCATGGGCAATGGATGGAATGGAATTGCCTTGCTGAATGGTGATGGGACTTAACAATGCTCCAGTCCCGACCAAAAGAATCCTTTTGTATTTCCCCTTTCGTACCTCATGAAGCAAATGGGTAGACCAAACAGAAGCACTGCATCCCGCACCACTGCCGCCGGCATGGACGTCTTGTTTATTGCTGTAAATCCACATACCACTGTCTTGAAATTGGGGGCCAGTAGCGATTCCTTCCCGTTTGCAAAGCTCCAACAAAATACTGTGCCCATGGGAACCAAGATCCCCCGTTAGAATTAAATCAAAATCATCCGGCTGATAAGCACCATTATAGGTAAAATAACGCTGTATAGTGTCGAAGGCGGCGGGGGCCATGGCTGCTCCCATAGCGTTGGGATCCTTGACTCCAAGGTCCACCACACGACCGATGACACCACCGCTGATGTAGGGACAGTTCTCTTTCGATTCAACGTCCAGTACCATGGCGCCTGCTCCGGTCACTGTCCATTGAGCAGTCATAGGACGCTGAACCCCCAATTCTGTGGGGAATCGGTATTGACGCTCCGATGTGGCATTATGACTGGAAGCAGATACCGCCCCCCGTTGAAAAAGCCCTGAACCAATCATGGCAGCGCATACCAATAAACCCTCTGCCATAGTGGCACAGGCATTATAGAGTCCTAAAAAAGGAGTCTTTAATTTTCTGGCAGTGAAATTGGCCGCACAAATCTGGTTTAATAAGTCACCGCCACAAAAGAGATCCAAATCTTCAGCAGAAATTTTGGCCTTATTTAAAGCTGTCGTTACAGCTTCCACAGTCATTTCAATCTCGGAATTCTCCCAACTGTCTTTTGCCGGACCAAGATGTTCCAAAGCTTTGTCGAAATCATCACCTAAAGGGCCTTTTTTTTCTTTTGGCCCTACAATAGCGGCCCCGCCCACAATATAAACGGGGCGACTGAGTGAAAGCACTTCTGTTTTTTGATTCATTAGAGACCTCCTGTTATATGGAGCCAAAGATACTTTATTAGCCCCAATACAATAGAACCGCAAATACCATAAACAATCACAGGCCCGGCCAATGTAAACATTTTGGCTGCCAAACCACCAATGAATCCCTCTTGCCGCCATTCCATGGCAGGAGAAACCACAGAGTTTGCAAAACCGCTAATGGGTACAATCGATCCCGCACCAGCATGCTTCCCAATTTTGTCATAAACGCCAAGTCCCGTCAAAAGAGATCCAAAGAAAATGATAATTACTAAAGTGACAGTGATTGCTTCCTGCTTTATCATCCCAGCAGCCAACAAAATTTCCAAAATCGCCTGGCCAATCACGCAAATGAACCCACCAGTTAAAAAAGCCCAAAGCATGTTCCTGAGATAAGGTGTTTTCGGTTTCAAACCATCGGCCAAAGATTGATATTCCGCTTCTTTTGCCTTTTCCATGGCCTCTTCCATGGATCGTTTTAAAGTATCATTTTTTTTCTTTTGATTCATAATTGAACCTCCCATCATAGTTTACCCGTAGAAATTGCCGTTATACAAAAAAAGAGCGTAAAACACGCTCTTTTTGACGATATCCAATTAGGAATCCGAGGGAACAATTAGGAAGGCACGCGAATCCGTATACTACGCTTGATATTTTCTATGGTCGCTTCGGTACAGCTGCCGCCGTCTTCGCCGTCTAATGTCCAGGAAAGGCCATCCTCACAGCGAACATGGATCTTTTTGGCTCGCAATGTGTATACATTATCTGAATTGGGATGCAGTAAAGCATTTAACATAACAGAAGCGTTAAAAAAGTCGATCAACGCTTTTTTCACAAAGACAACTTCGAAAAATCCGTCATCCATGGTAACGTCATAACTGCGGGCTAATTTAAAGCCTCCTACAGAAATCGCGTTGCTGATCATACCGAAAATTACATCATCCTCTATAACTTCATCATCATCGGTTTCCGCCACAACATGATAAGAACTCAAAAGGGGAATTCGCTTAATACCTTCTAAGATATAAGCATTTTTTCCAAAACGGTTTTTTGCTACTTGCGGTGTTTCATAGGATACATCGGTAAAAGCGCCAAAAGCGGCCACATAAGAAAAATAACGGCCGTTAAAGCAACCAATATCCGTTTCCACCACACTACCACTGACAATATCCCTTGCCGCCACCAACATATTTTTGGAAATTCGATGACTGGCAGCGAAATCATTCACGGTGCCCGTAGGAATATACCCCAGTTCGGGAGCTTGATTCCCCAAACGCATCAAACCATTGATTGCCTCGTTTAAACTGCCGTCACCACCACAAGTTACTACGAGGTCAAAATCAGCGCCTTTTCGCACAATGGTTTCTTCAATATCTTGCCGAGATTGACTCGGATGCACCAAAACTTCATAATTCCCTTTGGTAAAGATATTTAAAATATCTGCCAGACTATTTTTGATCTCACTGCGCCCAGCCTTGGGATTAAATAGAAACAACATTTTCTTTTCCATTGCAATCACCTATTTTAAGAATCATCTCTCAACAAATACGAGGGAGTCCCTCTCCATAAAGCATATCTACCACGCGTTTCCCGCCGAGTCTTGTCCGCATGGTAACACCTTTTCCCTCTTGAACATACCCGAGGATCACGGCGTCCTTTCCAAGGTCTGTTCCTCTCATGGTTTCCAAAGCTTTTTCAGCGTCAGCGCCATCTACTACAGCCAGCATTTTCCCTTCGTTCCCCATATAAAGAGGATCCAGTCCCAGGACATCACAGAAACCACGCACCTCATCGCGTACGGGAAGACGTTCTTCTTCAATCTCAATACTGCATTGAGAAGTATTAGCCAATTCGTTCAACATAGTACCGAGACCGCCGCGAGTAACATCCCGCATGGCTTTGACACGAATGTCATGAGAAAACAGTGCGTCCACAATGGGTTTTAAGACTGCGCAATCGCTTTGAATATGGTTTGTTAAGTTCATACGCGCACTGAGAATGCAGGCATGATGATCTCCCAAATATCCGGAGACAAGAATGGCGTCGCCTTTTTTTAAATTGGCAGCGCTAATATTGCGTCCCTCTGGAATTAGACCGATACCGGTCGTATTGATCATAAGCCCACCGTTGCCCTCTACAACTTTGGTATCGCCAGCCACAATCTTCACTCCGGCGGAAGCTGCAGTATCAGCCATAGAGGCGGCAATCGCGTCAAGCCGATCAATTTCCAGCCCTTCTTCTAAAATATAAGCGGAAGTAAGATACAAAGGCTCCGCCCCCATCATCAATAAGTCATTGACAGTGCCACAAACGGCGAGTTTCCCAATATCGCCGCCTTTGAATGTAATAGGCGTTACCACAAAAGAATCCGTGCTGAAGGCAATGCGCCCTGCAATATCCAGCACTGCGGCATCTTCCATTTGATCCAACACATCGTTACTAAAATATTTTCCAAATACTGATTTCATCAATTCCGCAGAGGATTTTCCCCCGCTGCCATGAGCCATTGTTATTTTCATTTCATACCTCTTTATATCGTATTGCGATACCAAATACCGCAGGCGCCTTCGGCAGAGACCATACACGGACCATAAGGCTCTGTCGGCGTACAGACCGTACCAAACATTGGACATTCGTTAGGGTTGATCCGCCCCACGATCACATCAGGACAACTGCAAGCCGGCGCTAATTCCGCGTCTTGATCGAGGCCGAAACTGCCGCCATCCATGGCACGAAATTCATCTTTTATGTACATACCGGAATCGGGAATGATGCCAAGCCCCCGCCACATGGCGTTTCCCGGGGCAAAAAATCGTTCCATCAAATGCAAAGCCTTCTCATTGCCATCGGTTTTTACAGCATTCTGGTAGAGATTTTTCACTTCCGCCCGTCCCTCTTCATGCTGACGAAGCAAATCATAAATCACTGCCAGAAGATGTTCTCCTTCAAATCCCGCCACCACAAAGGGCTTGTGGAAACGTTTCGCCAAAGGTTCGTAAACTTTACTTCCGGTGATAACGCTGACATGACCAGGACAAATGAAACCATCAATGCCTGATTCGTTTTCGCAGATCCATTGAATCGCTGGCAATGTCGTTTTTAAGGCAGTTAAAAATTTTATATTTTGAATATTGCGGTTCAATGCTTCTTCCATAGCCACCGCATAAGTAGGAATTGTCGTTTCAAAGCCCACCGCGGCAATGACGTAAGTTGTATGAGGATCCGCTTCGGCGCGATCTACCACCTCCACAGGAGAAAACATCATTTCCACTTTGGCCCCGTCGCCTTTGGCGGTACTCAAGCTTCCCTGACTTCCGGGAACTTTGATCATGTCGCCGAAGGTCATCAATACATGACCGTCTTTTTTTGCGTATTCGATGCAACGATCAATATAGGCCGTAGGTGTCACGCAGACAGGACAACCCGGACCAGAAATCAATTTAATCTTTGGAGAAATCAAACTGCGAATGCCGTTTTTAAAAATACTGGCCGTATGGGTGCCACAGACCTCCATTAGTTTTATTTCCGGTCCGTTATAGTTTTTCAAATAAGCGATGATCTGTTCCGTATTCATTGCAATTCTTCCAATTCTTTAAAAATCTCCAGCATTTCTTCGGCACGGCTTTGGCTCAATACCTCAATGGCACAGCCGGCATGCACCAAAACATAATCGCCGACTTTTGCGTCTACCATTCTCACATCGGCATTCATTTCCATACCGTTAAAACTAACCTTTGCTTTATGATCATTGATCTCCAGGATTTTCCCGGGCATTGCCACGCACATACGAATCCCTCTCTTTCAAATATTCCATTCCTAAATAGGCCTGACCAAGAGAAATTCCCCCGTCGTTAGGGCCTACGGATATATTATAGTAAACCTCGAAGCCTTCTTTCCGAAGAAAGCTGAGAGTTCTTTCCATTAAGATTTTATTCTGAAATACACCGCCTGTCAATGCAACGTTTTTGACACCGGTATCATCTTTTATCTTTTTACAAACAGCCAAAATCATCCCCGCCACTGCATTGTGAAATCCCAGCGCCATGGATTCGGGAGATGCCCCCTCTTTCACGCCTTTGGCAATGGCCTGGAAGATCGTGGCAGCAGAGATCTTGTAAACCCCCTCTTCCTGCCAAAATAAAAATGTCATTGGAAACGCTTCTTCCTTTTGTGCTTCACAGCGGGCTGCGGCGTTTTCCAGCATAATAGCGCATTCCCCTTCGTAACGATTTTCATCATGGATGCCGCAGGCTGCGGCGATGGCGTCGAAAAGTCTTCCCATACTGGAATTATAGATAGTATTGATCTGATGATGGATGGCTGCTTTCACCATAGCATAACGATCATCCCGGGCCAAAGGCAATGTTTCCGCTTCCCCGCCTATGGCTGCCATATAGCACATAGCGGACTTCCAACCTTCTTTCATAGAATGGTCTCCGCCGATCATCGGGACATATTGGAGATGTCCCATGCGCACATATTTCCAACGTTTGCATAAAAGAAATTCTCCGCCCCAAATGCAGCCGTCCTCGCCATATCCGGTACCGTCGAAGCTGACGCCGATCACGGCATCGTCAAGATCATGTTCCGCCATGACCGAAGCCACATGGGCATGATGGTGCTGAATATGCAAAATAGGGATCCCATGGTTTTGAGAATAGGCTTCCCCAAAATCGTGGGTGTAATAGAGCGGATGCATGTCCGAGACGATTAAATTCGGTTTGATACGGAATAAATCCGTCATGCGGTCAACATTTTCGCCATAAATCTTGCGAATATCATCAGCATCCAGATCTCCGAAATACTGACTGATATAAGCAAAATTCCCTTTGGTCACGGCAAAGGCAGATTTTAGCTGACCGCCCAGGGCCAAAATTTGATATTCCTTGGGGATCTGCGTATGACTTTGAAGATATAACGGCACTGGAGCGTAGCCCTTGGAACGGCGAATCATTTGCGGTTGACCGTCGATCACTCTGACCACAGAATCATCAACGCGCAAGCGAATATCGCGTTCATGATAAAACACAGCGTCCAACAACGATTTTTTTTCTTCATATAATGCGAACATTTCATCGTCTTTGCAAATCATTGGCATATCGGAAAGGTTCGCACTGGTAACAATCAATGGCCCGCACTGGTCCAGCAACAAATAATGCAATCCCATACTGGGAAGGAAACAGCCAGTATAACGACTGGTTTTATTGGTCTCCTCTGCAAAAGGAGTTCCCTGTGTTTCCAAAAGAACAATAGGACGGGCACTACTGTTCAAAAGCGCTTTGGCTTCGGGAGTGGTTTTACAGTATCGTTCCACTTCCTCGATGGAACGAAACATGACGGCAAAGGGTTTTTCTTCCCGTCCCTTCAGTTTGCGAAGGTTTTGCACCGTCTCTCCGTCAAAAGGAGTCGCCACAAAATTATATCCCCCTACGCCTTTCAAGGCAATTACTTTCCCTTGATTTAATAACTTTGCCGCTTCCCGTACTGCACCATCTCCCCGCAAATCCGAACCGTAAAGCAATAACTCCGGCCCACAATGATGACAAGAGATCGTTTGCGCGTGATAGCGGCGGTCACGGCGATCTGTATATTCGCCTTTGCAAAAATCGCACATGGGGAAATCATCCATGGCAGTGTTACAACGGTCGTAAGGAATTCGGTCAATAATCGTATAACGGGGACCACAGGCCATACAGCTGATAAAAGGATGACGGTACCGAGGGTTGGACGTATCATACAGATCCGCCAAGCAATCCGGGCAGATGGCTAGATCGGCAGGGATCATTGCCGCATCGTCGCCGCCTTCATCGCTGTCAATAATGGAAAAACCATGAAAACTCTGATCGGGCATATCATCCACTTTGATATGAACGATTTCTGAAGGTGTAGGTTTTTCCCGACGGATCGCGTCAATAAAGTTGTGGATCCGCGTTTCCGTATCGGTAATAATGATATCCACCAAACCACCGATGTTTTTTACCGAGCCTTTCATTTCCATAGCGTCTGCCAATTTCGCGATAAAGGGACGGAAACCGACCCCCTGGACAATGCCCCAAATTCTAATTCTAACCGTTTTCATACCACAGCTGCCCCCATGTTTTATCGTTAATTTATTTCAATGTTCTGGATTCCAGCCATTGAGCTACTGCCTCATAGCCTTCCCCGGTTCGACCGGATACTTTAAAAATAGGCACTTCCTTATTTTGGGCACGAACGCCTTTCATAAAAAATTCCTCATCAAAATCTACATAGGGAAGTAAATCGCATTTATTGATAAGGATAATATCTGCTTTTTCAAAGGCCAACGGATATTTATACGGTTTATCGCTGCCATCGGTGGCTGTGGTGATCAACATTTTTACGTGCTCTCCAATGGAAAATTCCGCCGGGCAGACAAGATTGCCGATATTTTCAATGAAAAGAATTCCCTTCTGATCAAAATCCATATGGTGGATGGCCTCATGGATCATTGGCGCGTCAAGATGACAAGCGCCAAAGGTATTGATTTGATGTGTTGCGATCCCCAGATTTTGCAGATCTTGAGTGTCGATATCGCTTTCAATATCCCCTTCAATCACATACGGCTTTGAATCTTTTAAATGTTGAATGATATTTTTCAGGGTAGTGGTTTTCCCCACACCCGGTGCTCCCATGACATTGATCACCAAGACATTATCTTCGGTCATATGTTCTTTCACATGCTGGGCAATATGGTCATTCTCATCGTGAATATTTGCTTTTAAATCGAGTTTTACAATATCGTGCATGTTAACTCTGTTTCTCCTTTATAAAAATAAAAATTGGGACAGGTGAAGACCACCTGTCCCGATTATAACATATTTCAACTTTACGTTTCAACTTCTATGGAATCGATATAGAATTCCTTGCCGATCTCTGTCGGTCCTCCCTCACCGCCGCATTCGGGGCATTCAAAGGACATGGGACGTCGTTCGAAGTAAGCGCCGCAAGCACTGCACTGCAATTTTGGCTTTACTCTTTGAATTTCAATAACAGCACCGTCGCAGAGTGTACCTTTCGATATAATATCGAAATACATCTGGATACTCTCGCCAATGAAACCGGAGTAATCGCCGACAACCAAAGTTATTTTGGCAACACGGGATGCATTTGCCTTTCGGGCTTCTTCTTCAGCAATTTTAATGATTTGTTCAGTAATCGGGAATTCATGCATGATTCACCTTTAGAGACGTATTATTCAGCTGCTGCGGCTTCTTTGGCAGGCTTTTCTTCTTTCGGAGGTCCTTGTACCAAGTCCACAATCTTTTCAGTACTGGGAGAGGTATAAGTATTTTCCATTTTCAAGCTGCCTTTTTTGCAAGTCCAAGCACAGCAATTGCATTGGATGCATTTCATTCTTTCAATGCTCCAGGTTCTCGCATTACGATCTACAGTGATCGCATGGGTGGGGCATTTTTTTGCACACAAACCGCAGAAAATGCAGGTATCAATATCAATGGTCATATGACCTTTGGTAATAGGGGTATATTCCCGGGGTACGACGGGATACATGAGGGTAGCCGGCTTACCAAACAGGCTTCTCAAGACTACTTTACCCATTTTAAATGCTGCCATGTCTACCTCCTCCTTATCTTTCCGTACAACTGATGCAGGGGTCAATGCTGAGAACGATCACGGGAACATCGGCCAAATCACAGCCTTCCAAAGCCTTTACTAAGAAGGGAATATTGATATTGGTAGGTGTTCTGATTCTCATTCTTTCCAAGAATTTTGTGCCGTTACCTTTCAAATAGTAAATGGCTTCCCCACGGGGTTGTTCCAGTCTCGCCATAAATTCCCCTTCGGGCTTAGCTTTTACAGGAACCGCAATATCACCTTCGGGCATATTGTTGCAGGCTGCGATCACGAGATCCATGGATTGATAGAGTTCTCTGATACGAACCATGGTACGAGCATAGCAATCACCAGCTTCCTCTACAACAGGTTCAAAGCCCAATTTTTGGTAAGTGGGATTAAAGGAACGCATATCACTGGGAATACCGGAACCACGGGAAGTAGGACCTACAGCGCAGAGATCTGCAGCCTGTTCCTTAGTGACGGTACCGACGCCAACGAGACGGTTCTTTACAGAATAATCGTTCACAAAGACGTCGCATAATTCTTTGGTTTCCTTTTTCATACCTTCTACCGTTGCGGCAATTTTCTGAAGCATTTCAGGTTCGATATCGCGGTGGACACCACCAACTTTGCAAACAGAGAAAATAACACGGCCACCAGTGGTTGCTTCAAAAAGGTCGAGAACACGTTCTCTTACGCGCCAGCAATGCTGGAAAAGACTTTCAAAACCAAAGGCGTCAGCCAAAAGGCCAAGCCAGAGTAAATGGCTGTGAACCCTGGATAACTCATGCCAAAGAGTTCTCAACATTTCAGCTCTTTCAGGAATCTGGATTTTCATCAGACCTTCCGCAGCGAGGCAATAGCCCCAGTTATGACCGAAGGCGCAAATGCCGCAAATACGTTCTGTGACGTACATCAGTTCAGTATATTCTTTCGTTTCTACCAGTTTTTCAAGACCTCTATGGACAAAGCCAATCGAGGGAATTGCCTGGACTACTGTTTCGTCTTCGAGTACTAAGTCGAGATGGACAGGTTCCGGCAAAACAGGATGCTGGGGTCCGAAAGGAATAACAGTTTGTTTAGCCATAATTTACCTTCCTTCCTCTTACTCAGATTTACCTTTTTTCCAAGGAGTCGGTTCATTGGTGATGAAGAAGTTTCCTTGGAAGTCCAGTGCAATATGGTTGACCTTAATGCCGAAAAGATCTTTTATTTCGTTTTCATAAACGAATGCTGCGAAATAAGAGTCAGTAATACTTTCAATTTCGCCGTCTTCCGGCAGAATCACACGATAGTTATAAAGTTCAAGATCTTTATCAAAGCTATAAGTCAACTCATAACCTTCGGGGATCTTGTTTGCACAAATCTGTACCATTCGGTAGCCTTCCGCTTTCAGCGTACGCGCAGTATCCACCAATTCGGCAGGCTCAATGGTTTTAAGATTAAAATCTAAATACATTGTAATCCTCCTACTTTTACTTGGAGCAACTGCAGCCATCAGCGCAGGGAAGCTCGCCGCGGTCCATTTTAGCTTTCTTTTCGGCCAATACGCCAAGGCCCTGTACGATACCGTCAATGATGGCTTCAGGTCTGGCAGCACAGCCAGGGACGTATACGTCAACAGGAATAACCGTGTCAACACCGCCCAAAATATTGTAACAATCTGCGAAGATACCACCGGAGCAAGCGCAAATACCAACGGCAACGACAACTTTCGGTTCAGGCATCTGTTCGTAAATTTGCTTTACAACATTTTTATTTTGTTCATTCACACCGCCGGTTACCAAAAAGATATCGGCGTGTTTAGGGTTACCAGTATTGATGATACCAAAGCGTTCCGCATCATACATAGGAGTGAGGCAGGCCAACACTTCGATGTCGCAACCGTTACAGCTGGAACCATCATAATGGATCACCCAAGGTGATTTTGTGATAGATGACATATCAGCACCTCCTATCTAATAATACCGAAGATTTGCAGCAAGTAGATTGCACAAATGTTCACGAAACCAAAGGTAACTGCAACAATCCAGGAAGAATTGATGGCGATTTGCCATTTCATTCTGGCGTAGTTGTTATCGATATAGGTTTCAAAGAAGTACATCAAAAGGCATACAACCACAGCAACGGGAATGCTCCAAACATCGGCAAATGCCACGAAAAGATAAACGATACCGAGCAGGAATACGTTTTCATACCAGTGAGCAATTTCCAACCATGCAAGGGTTTTACCCGACATTTCAGTGGTGAGACCTTTGACCAATTCCTGATGACCGTGATGAGACATACTAAGGTCAAAAGGCGATTTTCTGAACTTCAAAGTGAGGATAAATACGTAACCGATGAATAAACCGGGCAGATAAACAATGGCAGGAATATCTGCGGCCAAAATTTCGGAAACATTGAACGTGCCACAGGCTACATAGAAACCAATGATAACGAGAAGCACCATCGGTTCATAAGCCATCATGGAGAGCAATTCACGTTCTGCACCAACTTCCGCATAGGGGGAGTTGGAAGAATATGCGGCAACAATCAAGAACACGCTGGCTGTTGTCAACGTAAAGATAACCAAGAGCAAGTCGCCGCCGGCAAAGAAGAACGCACCGGTCAGGATAATGAAGAAGAAAAACGCTCCCATATAGAAATCCTGAACTTTATTGACAGTGATTCCTTCTTTTTGTCTCAATTTGGAAACATCGTAGAAAGGCTGGAGAATCGGAGGACCGAAACGGCCTTGCATACGTGCAGAGATTTTTCTATCCAAACCTGCGAGAAGACCACCTACGAAGGGAGCCAATACAAGGTAAGCAACGAGAGAAATGATATTAATTGCACCAAATTCTTCCGGCATTACGCAACACCTCCCATCATGATCAAAACGTAAATCGTATAAGCAGCCATCAAGATGAAGGTACAACCGATGACAAATACGGTGCTAATGATACCGATACGATTCATTTTCTTTTCACCGAAATAGGTCTGCATATACCAGTTCTTTAATTGAGCCTGTTGCGGCTGTTTCAAAGAGTTGCGGAATGTGAGATTATCCCCGACATTTTCACCGGAAAGATAAATCGGAACAATTCTCTTTTTGGTTTTGCCAAAGAAGAACGCAACCATCAACACGAGAACCGCAACAAGGATTGCCATAATGATCAAATTGCTGTTGGCAATGAGAGCCAAGTCAGCGCCTTGGAAAGCTGTTTCCAGATAAGGTACAACAACGCTGCTGGAAAGTACAGGGAAGAACAAACAAACCGCTACGGTTAAGAAAGCCAAAAGACTTAAAACAAATTTTTCTTCCCCGGGAATGCCGATAGATTCATGATCGTCTCTGCCGGCAACTACCGCACAAAGTTTGCCAAGCCATTTCGACCAGAAGAACAGTGTAACGGCACTTCCGAACACGAACATGATAATAATAAGCGGGTTGCTGGCTTCAATAATTGAAACCATACCGGCCCATTTGGAAATCAGCATACCAAAGGGAGCCAAGAACATGCCGCAAATACCAATGATCATGTAAATTGCAACTTTGGGCAATCTCACAAAGAGACCATCCATGTCTTCGATATCTCTGCTTCCGATGCGATGCTCAGTCGTACCAACGCTGAGGAACAGCAAGGATTTAGCAATAGCATGGAAGATGATCAGCATGATCGCTGCCCACACACCGGCGGGAGTGCCAAGGGCGGCACAAAGAACGATCAAACCGAGGTTTGCAACGGTAGAATACGCAAGCACTCTTTTTGCATTGCTTTGAGAAATCGCGGCACAGGAAGCGAGCAGGAAGGTAAGTCCACCTACGAACATCACCATTAAGCCCGCATAGTTTACTTCAAGCACACCACCGCCGAAAGCCGCGCCGGGGAGCCACGCACCCATCAAAGGAGAGAGTTTTACAATGAGGAAAACCCCTGCCTTAACCATGGTTGAGGAGTGGAGCAAAGCCGAAACGGGAGTGGGAGCAACCATAGCGCCAAGTAGCCAACTGTTGAAAGGCATCTGAGCAGCTTTGGTAATCCCGGCAAACGCCAGAAGACCAACGGGAATCACCAAATAAATACCGAAACCGCCGGCAAGGCCAATGGATAAAAGCTGACTCAATTCTATGGTTTCGCATGTGATGCCGATAAAGACAATGGCAAGACAAAATGCCAACCCACCGGAAAGATTCATGATCAACGCGCGGAAAGAATTGTTGGTCGCTTCGGTAGTTTTGGTGTAACCGATGAGGAAGAACGAGCTCAAGCTCGTAATTTCCCAGAAGAAGTACATCCAGACCAGATTGTTCGAGGTGACCAAACCGAACATTGCGGCAAGGAACACGAACATAATGAAGAAGAACCAAGGTCTTCTATCTTTCTGTTCCGGATTGTGATGCTGGAAGTCCTTCATATAGCCTAAGGCATAGACAGTAATGATACTCCCAATGATGCCGATAATCAACGCCATGATGATCGACAGTCCGTCGACATACAGATTGTAGCCGACTACAATTTCGTGACCGTGGGTCAGTTCAAACCAGACCATAATGGGTGTCTGAATGATTGCCAAAAGACCTGCGGCGTATTTTTTGTATTTCACGCTTAAAACAATAATGACGAGTGCAAGACAAATCTCAATCGCCATCATAATGTAGGAAATGGTCTCACCCTCAAAGGCGAACTGTTGACCACCCCGCATGTAATACAACACTGCCAGAACAATGGAGCCTAATGCGATCAGCAAAGCAGAAACTTTGACAATGGCTCCTCTGGCGCCGTCAGATTTGACAACCAAAAGAATCAGTGCAACCACGATCGGAAATAAGATTAGTGCAGATAATGTGCCAAGAAACATGGTATCCAATGAAATCCCCCTCTTCTTTTGGTTTCCCTCGGGTCTTTCGCTTAACATCATCATACACATTTCGCCATGGTTCGGCAATGGTAGTTGATGGCAAAGGACCCAAGTTATTTTTTGTACAACGTCATTATACTGAGAAACTTTTTAAATTGCAAGAAAATTTCGTCACGCGAAAGCCCGATTTTGCACATATGTCAAATTAATTGAATATTCGCAACGTTTTTTCCCTTTTTCCGTGCGGGTTTATCCTTCGCATTCATTCCCGAAGCACCAAGAATTTTTGCGTAGGAAGACGTGGTAAAACGACAAAATATAATAAAATCGTGGTCTTTTTTACCATTCACCGAACTCCTTTCCCTAAAATATTCAAATAAGTTAACTATAGACTTTTTTATCCGTTTATTGTATACTTTTGAAAGTTTAAGGTTGTTTTTGTCGCTAAAAAAAGATTTTGGGAGGGTAACTGATCATGAGAAAGGGTCTCGGAAACGATTTTCTTTTAGGGGTTCAGCATTTATTTGCGATGTTTGGGGCGACAATTCTCGTCCCTCTCATCACAGGGATGAACCCGGCAACAGCATTGGTTTCCGCTGGGTGTGGTACACTGATTTTTCATTTATGCACCAAGTTTGAAGTTCCCGTATTTCAAGGTTCTTCTTTCGCTTTTTTGAGTGCGCTCACTGCTGCGGTTGCGACCTACGGCGTGCAATATGCCCAAGGCGGGATCATGGCTGCCGGAATTCTGTACGTACTCTTTGCTGCCATCGCTTATGCTGTCGGAGCTGAACGAATCAAAAAAATATTTCCCGCGGTTGTCACAGGGCCGGTAATCGTCGTTATCGGGCTCAATTTATCCTCCACCGGCATTAACGACGCAATGTCCACAGTGGAAATCGCAGGTACAGCCTCTCCTACATGGTTAAGCATCCTGATTGCTATGTTTACTTTGGCAGTTATTATTATTTGTACGATTTTCGCCAAAGGATTTTTTAAATTAGTTCCTATTTTAATCGGCTTGGCTTGCGGTTATGTTCTTTGCATTATTCTTGATTTATGCGGCGTCTGGGTGATGGATTATTCCGCCATTACCGAGGCTCACTGGGTCAATATTCCCTACTATACAGAAGGCTTCTTCACTTTGCCAAAATTTGATTTGGCGGTAATCCTATCCATTGCTCCCATTGCTCTGGTTACGGCCATGGAACATCTAGGGGATATTACCACCAACGGTGCTGTAGTTGGCAAAGATTTTTTTAAGAATCCCGGTCTTCACCGCACCCTGTTGGGGGACGGCCTCGCCTCTCTCTTTGCCGGCCTTATCGGCGGCCCCGCCAACACCACCTATTCAGAAAATACCGGTGTTTTAGCAACGACGAAAAACTATAATCCGGCATTACTGCGAATTGCCGCCGTCCTTGCCATTATATTAGGTTTTTTTGGAAAATTCGGCGCAGCACTTCAAACCATCCCCAGCCCTGTCCGGGGTGGTGTGGAACTGATGCTTTTCGGAATGATCGCTTCTGTGGGGATTCGCACGTTGGCCGAAGCAAATTTGGATTTTACCCACTCCCGTAACCTGATCATCGTTGGTTTAGTGCTCAGCGTCGGACTTGGCTTTAGTATGGTAGGAGGTCTTACCATCACTTTCGGCTCCATTGCTATTAATTTCTCCGGACTATTCATCGCCGTAATTCTCGGTGTCTTGCTTAATTTGGTTCTCCCCCAAGAGTTGGAAGAACCGTCAAAATAATCGGAGGTGTCATCAATGAATCACAAGGTCCATCTCATGGAACACCCTCTCATCGCCCACAAAATTACTATGCTGCGGTCAAAAGATACCTGCGTCAAAGATTTCCGTCATTTGGTCTATGAGATCGCACTGCTTATGGGTTATGAAGCAACCAAAGATCTGCCATTACGTGACTTTACAGTGGAAACTCCTCTGATGGAAGCTCAAGGAAAAACCATCGCAAAAAAAATCACAATTATCCCCATACTTCGAGCGGGTCTCGGCATGGTGGACGGCATCTTAGATTTAATTCCTTCCGCCACTGTGGGGCATATCGGCCTCTATCGCGATCACGAAACCTTGAAGCCGGTGGAATACTATTGTAAAATGCCTCCGGATATCACAGAACGCCAAGTAATTGTCGTTGATCCCATGTTGGCGACGGGAGGCAGCGCAGCAGCGGCCATAGATTTCATCAAACAGCGGGGAGCAAATAATATTAAATTCGTTTGTTTGATTGCGGCTCCCGAAGGTGTTAAAGTCCTGACAGAAGCTCATCCCGATGTAGAAGTATACATTGCCTGTCTTGATGAGAAACTGAATGAAAAGGGATATATTCTCCCTGGATTGGGAGATGCCGGCGACCGTCTTTTCGGTACCCTGTAAAACTCTCTAAAACCAATGCTTTCATAAATGCTTATTCATAAAATTACGGAGTATCCCTCAAACAATTAGAAAACAATAGGAAAGTATTGATCAAATAATTTGATAGAAAGCAAAAGAAACATAAAAGACTCTATGGGAAAGCTATGATTCCCATAGAGTCTTTCATTTTTTGATCATAAATCTTATTATCTTTTCAATCTACACCCTGTATATCCTAAGGTAAATCCGATATAACAAAATATACACGATATAACCAAAACAGTATGATCAAGGTCTTATTCGATTTATTTACATCTTTTTGCCAGACTAAAATCACAATCGACGTTCCAGATAAGAAGATGACTTATGGCAGCGACAAAGTGGCCCAACTGATGCCGGAATACGAATCCTGCCATGGATTTCTAAATATGCTAGACATTTCCAAAGGACTGGCTCCCGGAGATCCGGTACGCATGGCACAACGCATCATTGAAAGTGTCGAGATTGAACCGGCTCCCCTGCGAATGGTACTTGGTTCCCAGGTATTGGCCGCCACTTTGGGATGATTGAAAGAACGTATTGTAAATTATGAGACCCAAACCGAATTAGCAGCTTCCACCGATTTTCCCGCAGGAAAATAAGTGCTCAATTTTTCATGTTCTTTCCGAGATTCTGTAGATCCGATAAAATAATCGCCATAAAAATCAATCCAAGAGAGAGTTTGTACAGTTGTACGAACTCTCTCTTTTTATTTTGACCAACACAAACAGCAAAACACTGTTCTTATCTCCCTCCTTTGCGACATTATTTGCCCGAATCTGCCAGCATAAAGAAAAGTCCCCCAAACCATATTAAAGACAGAGAATTCCATGGGAGGGAAAACATGAATCAGAGAAAAGTAGACTTATGTGGCGTGGACACATCCAAATTACCAGTATTGACCAATAAAGTAATGCGAGAGCTTTTTGTTAAAATGCAAAATGGGGATAAAAATGCCAGGGAAGAAATTATCAGCGGAAATCTCCGCTTGGTTCTCAGTGTGATCCAACGTTTTACAAGTCGAGGAGAAAATCTCGACGATCTATTCCAAGTAGGGTGCATTGGCCTAATGAAGGCTACGGATAATTTTGATTTAAGTCAAAACGTACGTTTTTCTACCTATGCAGTTCCCATGATCATCGGGGAAATACGCCGCTATCTCAGAGACAACAACGCACTTCGCGTTAGCCGCTCTCTCCGCGATATTGCATACAAAGCATTGCAAGCCAAGGAAAAACTCATCGCCAACATGGATCGGGAACCTACCATACAAGAAATTGCAAAAGAATTGGATCTTCCCCAAGAAACGGTGGTGTACGCCATGGACGCCATTCAGGACCCCATTTCCCTTTACGAACCCATTTATCATGACGGCGGCGATCCTTTGCTTGTTATGGATCAAATCGGAGATGAAAAGAATAATGATAGCCTCTGGCTGGAACATGTTGCCATCAGTGAAGCAATGAAAAAGATTACGCCCCGAGAAAAGAAAATTATCGACCTCAGGTTTTTTCAAGGACGCACACAAATGGAGGTCGCATCGGAAATTGGAATATCTCAGGCTCAAGTCTCAAGATTGGAAAAAACAGCATTGCAAAATCTGCGGAAACATTTTTAAAAGGGAGAATACTTTATGAAAAAAATCATAATTCTTGTCGTATTATGCCTTTCTGTAGCGGGGATGCTTTATTTGACAAACGAAAAAACAGAGATGGCAGAAAACACTTCATTGATCCGTTTTCATGTGGTGGCCAACAGTGACAGCTATGAAGATCAGCAAGTCAAGGGAAAAGTCCGCGACGCTGTTTTAGCAGAGCTGTCTCCGGCTTTGGCACAATGCACCGACGAGGAAGCTGCCAATGATTATTTGGCACAGCATCAAGAGGAGATCAAAGCCGTGGCAGAAAATGTCTTAGCCGAAGAAGGATATGATTATGGCGCAGAAACCATATTAGGAGACGCGGAATTTCCCACGAAATCTTATGGAGGCGTGACCTTATCCGCAGGGACCTACCATGCGCAACGCATTATCCTTGGAGAAGGAAAAGGAAAAAACTGGTGGTGTGTACTGTTTCCCCCTCTTTGCTTTGTGGATATTACCGATGACATGGCAGTCGCAGAAATCCGCACCATGGATCCAAAGGACAATAGTGGACAAAACAATTCCGTAATCCCTACGGAAGGGTCACTACAAAAAGTAGAGTTTCGTTCAAAAATTTTGGAAATGCTGATCCAATAATTTTATACAATATACTGAAAGAAGGACGCTTTTATGAAGCGTCCTTCTTTTAAATCCCTAAATTTTTAAAAAGGGTATCGAACGAAAAAAGTATCCGTTGACTCAGTTTTCCTGATACTGGCCAAAATTATTCCGTATCAAGTCATTTTTAATATTCCATAGTTTATCTGATAAATCGACATAATGCTGATGAGGATATTCAAAACGCTTCAATTCATCCCACAGAAGATCAATCTGGGATTTGCAATAGCTGCGAATCTCATCTACAGAAGGAGAATCGTAAACACATACACCATTTTTGAAAACAGGAATCATTAATTCTTTTGCCGTATAATCGGTAAAAGTTTTCTTCTTCCAAGGATGATTGGGATCAAAAAGGGTCAAAGGCAAAGACTCGTCAATTACCTCGTCATATACAGTAATGTAATCGGCCTGGGCCTTGCCGGTGGCATTGTCAAAAATGCGGTATACTTTTTTAAAATGAGGTGTGGTAATTTTCACAGCGTTTTCACTGACCTTAATCTTGGGAATAATATGCCCTTCTCCATCTTCCACAGCAGCCAACTTATAGACACAACCAAAAACCGGTTCACTTCTGGCAGTGATGAGACGTTCCCCGACACCAAAGGCGTCGATCTTTGCGCCTTGCATTAAAAGATCTCGAATCAAATATTCATCCAAAGCATTGGATACAACAATTTTACAATCGGTCAAACCGGCTTCATCCAACATTTTACGAGCCTTTTTCGTCAAATAGGTAATATCGCCGGAATCAATGCGGATGGCGCCGTCGGCAATGCCTTCCTCTTGAAAAACTTTGATGGCATTGGGCACGCCACTTTTTACCACGTTATAGGTGTCCACCAATAACGTGGGTTTATGAGGATATGTTTTACAATAGGAACGAAAAGCCTCCAGTTCATCATCGAACATCTGCACCCAGGAATGTGCCATGGTTCCTCCGGCAGGAGTACCGTAAAGCAGATCCGAAATGGTACAGGCAGTTCCGACACATCCGCCAATACAGGCGGCACGGGCTCCAAGAATTGCGCCGGAAGCGCCTTGGGCCCGACGGGAACCAAATTCCGTAACGGGACGTCCATCAGCGGCGTAGCAGATACGGTTGGCTTTGGTGGCGATGAGGCTCTGATGATTGAGGGTCAACAGAATAAAAGTTTCCATAAATTGGGCTTCTATTGCGGGGGCACGTACCGTCATGATTGGTTCATTGGGAAAGATGGGCGTACCCTCGGGAATGGCATAAATATCCCCCGTAAAACGGAAAGAGTGAAGATATTCCAGAAAATCTTCGGAAAAAATTTTTTTGGACCGCAGAAATTTAATATCTTCTTCCGTAAACGTTAGATCTTTGATATATTCGATCACCTGCTCCAAACCGGCGGCAATGGCAAAGCCGCCGCTGTCGGGCACTTTGCGAAAAAACACGTCAAAATATGTCATTTTATTTTGCCATCCATTTTGGAAATAACCGTTGGCCATCGTTAATTCATAAAAATCGCAGAGTAACGTATAATTCATCTTATTTTCCATTTGATTTTCTCCTTATTGCGACCAAAACCGTACAGCAGCATTTGTTTTCTTTATATATTATAGCAAATAGTTTTTTTTGTAAAGAAGTGAATCAAAAATTCATTTTTCTTTCGTTACTTGATAAAATCATCCCCTTATTTCATTGGAAAAATTCAACAAGTTTACTTTTTTTTCCTGCGTCTTTATGCTATAATCAGCCACGAATGAATTTTTAAGGAGAATTAAGGATTGAATGAACGCAATCCAAAACAGGAACATGATGGAAAAAGAGAGAAAAAGTTTTAAAGGAGAAATTGCATTATTAACCACCGCAGTAATTTGGGGTAGCGGCTTTCTCATGGTAGATAAGGCATTAGACTACGGCTTCAGTCCGGGGTTTATCAATATGATGCGCTTTTCCATGGGAGCTTTGATTCTTCTCATTGTAATCAATAGAAATATTACCAAAATTACCAAAGTAGAAATCAAAACAGGCTGTATTGCCGGTTTCTGGTATTTTTTGGGATTTTATCTACAAACGGCGGGGTTGCAATTTACCGGCATTTCCAATAATGCCATTATCACAGCAACCAATTTATTAATGGTTCCCTTCATCTGCTGGCTGGCCTTCCGACGCAAACCGGCCAAACGTGTTTTTGCCGCCTTGGGACTTTGTTTTGTAGGAATTGTGATCCTGACCTGGACCCCTCAAGGCCTCGGATTTGGATTTGGTGATTTCCTCACGTTGATTTGCGCCTTCGGATTTGCCTGCCACATCGCCTATCTGGGTGTTACTGCCGAAGGAAAAAATCCATTACTGCTTACCTTCATGCAGCTCTTGACAGTGGGAGTATTATCGGCAATCACATTTCTCCTCGTTGAAGGGGGAGATACCAGCGGCGCCCAGTGGAATCCCGGATTTTTGGTCCTTGTCTACCTAGCGGCGTTCCCCTCGGCACTTTGCCTGTTTTTACAGACCTTCGGCCAAAAATGTACGCCGACTTCGACCAGCGCCGTTTTACTTTCTTTTGAATCCCTTTTCGGCGTCGTATTCTCCATTCTGTTTGGTATGGAAGATTTTACCATCAAGTTGCTGATCGGCGGTGTGATCGTGTTGGCATCAGTCATTTGGTTGGAATTAAAAGGCACCGAAGAAACAATAACACATGCCGTAGAATGATGGAGTCGCGACCGATCACCGCGGCTCGATCATAAGTGGCAAGAAAGGAACGACCGTGAGAAAAACAGGAATTTTCAGTTGGTATGGTTTTTACAATGAATTCCAACAACGCATCGAAAACATCAAAGCCGCGGGATTCGACGGTTTGATGCTCTGGTGGGAGGATGAAGAAGGCCAATGGCCCATATCCCGCCACGATATGCCCGGCCGTGTCAAAGAAGCCGGACTTGAAATTTTTAACATCCATATGGCAGGCAGTGAAGACAATCTTATGTGGTGTGACGACGAGAAGCTGCGGAGAAAGCATGTAGAACCCATCAAACGAACCATTGAAGAAATTGCCGATTATGACCTTCACAATTTGGTGGTACACCTCTGCGAACGGGGCGACGTCCCCGCTCCCAACAAAAATCTGCTGAAAAGTGTGGAAGAATTGATCCCTGTGGCAGAAGCTAATCATACGGTTCTTTCGCTAGAGAACACCTGGCGCAGCGATTATCTGGAAGCCGTTTGGCAGGAATTTCCCGTAAAAGAGCTGGGATTCTGTTTTGACACCTCCCATGCTAATCTCAGAGATCAGTTCTATTTGGCGGAGAAGTATCACCACTTGCTTAGCGCATACCATCTTTCCGATAACGACGGGATTCAAGACCGCCACTGGCTGCCCTTCGATGGAGTGATCGATTTTACCAAAGTAATGCCGTTGTTAAGAAAGAAAGAGATCCCCTATACGTTGGAAGTCATCGCTAATAAGCAGCTTTATCCGGAAGAGACGCAGTTTTTGGCAGCTGCTTACGAAAAATTAAACCATCTCATCGATTTGCCCTATGAATAAGTGTTAGAACCCTTTGATTCCCACAAAAACTTTTGATAAGAAAAGCTTTTGTGGGAATTTTCGTTTCGAGGAGGTTCAATACAGCCCGAGTCACGTTGCCATAACAATTTCCACAGAACAGACAATCCAGGAGAATCTGCTAATCCTAACCGCAGTGATTATAAAAAAAAATTTTTCTCCATCGGCACGGTGTGTTATAATAATAAAAAGGATGTGATTTTATGGATCCCAGTCAAGACTGGCTACTGCGTATGATATGGGAATTTGCCAACGGACTCCAATCCTTTCACCGCAAAAAAGCCGAGGCAGAAATTCCCCGTCCCACCAATTCTCTGGGGAATGATGAGATCCTGCCGGAAATTTTAAAGGGTATGGCAAACCAGGGCCAAATCGACGAAGCAGAGGATCTTTTGTTCCGCTGTGTAGAAAACTATCCTTTGGTGGAAAATTTTGAGATCGGATTGGAATTCTATCAATTTCTAGCGGAAATGCCTCCGGAAGAACTAGAAAACGCAGGATGGACACGGCAAGAGATTATGGACGGTCTCAAGGACCTATATCAACTCATTTACCATGAGCCGATGCCCCATCAATTCCCATTATCATGATGGACCCTCACAAAGTATCATCGTACTCTATAGAAAAGGAGAATCCCATGGGCACAATTATTGGCAGGTATATTCTGCCTCACCCGCCGGTTCTCATCCCGGAAATCGGCAAAAAACAGATCAAAGAAGCAAAAAAAACCGCCGAAGCCTTTGCATCTGTGGCGAGAGAGATCGCCGAAAAAAAGCCTGATACCATCATTATCATCAGCCCCCACGCACAATTTTTCAGGGATTACTTTTTTATCTCGGATCAACCCAGAATCAGCGGCGATATGTCTCAATTCGGCAAAAAAAATATTTTATTGGGTTTTGACAATCATGTAGCATTGGCCCGCGCCATCGCGGAAAACGCCAAAGCCAACGGTATTCCCGCAGGCTCTATGGAACACAAAATCCTGCTGCGGCAAAACATGGATTACGACTTAGATCATGGCATCATCGTCCCCATGTACTTTATTTGTCACTTTTACCAAGATTTCCGTTTGGTTCCCGTAGCATTGTCCGGCAGAAGCAATACGGATCACTACCGCCTTGGCATGGCCATAACGGAAGCCGTGCAACACAGCGATTGCCGCGTGGTTTTGATCGCCAGCGGTGATCTTTCCCATAAATTAAAGGAAGATGGGCCCTACGGATTTGCCCCTCAGGGGCCGGAATTCGACGATCTCGTAGAGACTCTGCTGATCCAAGGCGATGCCGCCAGTCTTTTAAACTTTGACAATCATTTGGCGGAAAAAGCAGCCCAATGCGGACTTTATGCTTTTGACATTCTTTTGGGTACTTTGGAGGGATACAATTTCACTACGGAAGTATTATCCCACGAAGGTCCCTTCGGTGTAGGATACATGGTGGCTAAAATTCGGGAAAAAGAAAAAGCTCCCAGTGCTTTGGCACGATACAACGAGATTTGTGAAGCGAATCTGTCCCATTCCGTTGAAAGAGAGAGCTTTCCCCAGAAATTGGCGAGACAAGCACTGCGATATTACCTGGAAACGGGAAAAGAAATGGAACCACCCCAAGATACCCCGAAAGAATGGTTGGAGCACCGCGGCGGCACTTTTGTCTGTTTCAAGAACCGTGGAGATCTCAGAGGATGTATCGGAACTTTAAGGGCAACCCATCCCAATTTGGCCGAAGAAATTATCAGTAACGCTGTTTCCGCCGGGACAAAAGATCACCGTTTCCCGTCCATTCACCGTGGGGAACTGGCAGAGTTATCCGTTACCGTCGATGTTTTGGGGCCGATCGAAGACATTGATTCCGAACAAGCTCTGGATCCCCACCGTTACGGTGTCGTTGTCAGCGGCGGCGGAAAACGCGGCGTTCTCCTGCCCAATTTAGAAGATATCGATACCGTAGAAATGCAGATTCGCGTTGCAAAACATAAAGCAGGAATCAACCGTTTTCGTCCCGTAAAGTTACAGCGTTTTGAAGTAACTCGCTACGGAGAGGAGGTATAACCCATGACGACGCCCAATCGCCATACAGCAGAGTACTGGCACCGCGAAGGAAATGATATCCGCTGCGATCTTTGCCCTCATCGTTGCCGAATCGTTCCGGGCGAGACAGGGCGCTGCCTGGCACGGCGCAATATTGACGGAAAACTCGTGGCCGAAGGTTATGGAAAAATCACCTCAATTGCCGTGGACCCCATTCAAAAAAAGCCTTTAAACCGCTATTATCCGGAAAATACCATCTTAACCGCGGCTTCTTACGGATGTAATTTCCAATGCCCCTTTTGCCAGAATTATCACATTTCCCAACAGGAAGCAGACTTCACATATTACTCTCCCGAAAGATTGCGGGATTTAGCTCTTAACCAAACGTTAAATGATAATATCGGATTGGCTTTTTCTTACCATGAACCCACAATCAACTTCGAATACGTTCGGGACTGTGATCGACTGGTCAAAGACGCCGGCTTAAAAAACATTCTCGTGACTAACGGATACCTCGCCCGGGAACCATGGGAAGAGTTATTAAAATTGACAGACGCCATAAACATTGACTTAAAGGCATTTACCGATTCATTTTATAAAAAAGAATGCAAGGGCGATTTGGAAACGGTAAAAGGGAACATCCTCGCCGCGGCAAAAGAATGCCATATTGAAATCACCACCCTGATCATTCCGGGTCTCAACGATTCCATTGAAGAGATCACAGCCATGGCGCAATGGATTGCCGCCATCGATCCAGAGATTCCCTACCACCTCAGTCGTTTTCACCCAAGATATCAGATGTCCGATATGGAACCGACTCCTGTGGATACTTTGGACAATGCGGCGGAAGCGGCGTCACAGTACCTTCGCTATATTTACTTGGGAAACCTGTAAACGTTACGCTATCATGAAATGATTAAAATATTAAACGCTATTTTATACGTGGAAAGCCATGAATACAAGACAAATTACAAACCATAAAAAACAATATCTGGAACTTCTTTTGCTAGGCGATGAACAGGAAAGTATGATTGACCGTTATCTGGAAAAGGGCGAAATGTACGTCCTGGAAGACCACGGAGTAAAAGCAGTCTGTGTCGTACAAAAAGTAAGCGCAGAAGTTTTAGAAATTAAAAATCTCGCGACGGAAACAAAGTATCAGAGAATGGGATACGGACAAGCGATAATCCATGATATCGTCAAACGCTACCAAGACGATTATTCCATATTACAAGTGGGAACCGGCGAAACAACTGTTGGCTTTTACGAAAAGTGCGGATTTCGTCGTTCCCATGTGATCAAAAATTTTTTTACGGATTATTATAATCATCCAATTTTTGAATATGGCAAACAACTGATTGATATGATCTATTTACAAAAGACTCTAAAATAAAAAATCACCGGCCTTGCCGGTGATTTTACATTTTTGGAGAAAAATTATTTTAATTCGATCCCCCCCAATACTGGACGACAATCCACAAAAACCGTGGGACCGAAAGCTGCTGCCATTGCAGAGATTTTATTTTCTACGCCGCCCAAAAAAGGACTGGACTGAACTTCTACCCGTACATTGGGTGGAAAGTATATTTCAATTCCTCCCATAAACGACCGCGCTTTGATGGTAATATCCTCCGTGATCAAGGCATTGCGCAAATCCAACTCCACACCGCCCAAGGTAGCGCTGACAGTGCCGCCACGATAAGGCGCATTTTCAATTCTCAACTCCTGGCCGCAACAAAAGGCAGAAATATTTCCAGTATCGCCACGATACTCCTCTCCTTCGTACCTGCGGTTCCTTCTGCCGACCACAAGGCTGATACCGATTACCACCAATAAAAAGGGGATCACCATTTTCCAAATGAGGTGCCAGGAGAAAAGTCCCCATGCGGAACAAAGGAATACGACACCAATCAAGAGACCAACCGTATTACCGGGATGAAATCCATCCTTCACGATATTATAAATACAAGGAACGATAATAAATAACGTCCACCAACCGGGGAAGAAAATATCAATATACCAGATTCCCAATACATTGCCGCCTAAAATGATTCCTAAAATAATCAACAATACTCCCCATAGGGCAGCACCAAAACGATTTTTCATTTCAATGATCCTCCAAGGCTTCTGCTTGATAAAATCATTATATCATAGTTTTTAACGCTTCAGCATTAGAGTTCCATTAAAAATCAATGAATCATTCTTATCTCCCTTCTTTGGCGACTTCCTCCAACCTGCGCAAAGCATCCTTTTCCAAACGGCTCACGCGAGTCTGACTAATTTCCAATTCCGCAGCCACCTCCGCTTGGGTCTTTTGCCGGTAGTATCGTTCGTAAATAATTTGACGCTGGCGCAATGGTAAACTTCGAAAAAGCCTGTGGAAGAAGAGGCGATTTTCCACTGCTTGAAAAGAATCTTCCCATCTACCGTCAGGAACATCTTCCGCTTCTTCCATGGGAATTTCATGTTGTTGTAAAATGTCTTGGGGATTACAACCCAGTTCTTCCGCCAATTCATCGAGTTTAGGACTGCGTCCATATTTTTCTATAAATTCCCGCTCTGCACAATTGATTTGTTCGGAAGAAACCCTTCTTCCCCCATTTTGAAGTTTCCGGTATAAGTGGCTCATTTCACCAAAAATATGCGGTACCGCAAAGGTGGCAAAAGAGGTTCCCCGCCGAAAATCAAAACGGTCCACAGCACGCATAAGTCCTACCATACCGGCTTGAAAAAGATCTTCTCTTCTTTCTGAAACTGTAGAAAAACGGGAGACAACACTCCAGACCAAACGCTCGTTACTTAGAATCAGCGTTTCCCTGGCGGTTTCATCTCCTTGCTCCATTCTTTGCCATAAAGCATCTTTTTGCTCCTGGGAAAAAGTATGATAACCGTTCATAAGCATTTTTGTGGTTGTTTTCGCATTAGCAATGTTGTGCCGCAACCGGGAGTGGAAATCACAGTAAATTCATCCATAAAGGACTTCATAAATACGAATCCCAACCCCATACGGTCTTCTACTGTGGAATAGGCCGGTTCCATGGATTTTTCCACATCCTCCATACCAATCCCATTATCTCGAATGATAATGAGAATACTTCCATCACTTTGTGCCAAAGACATCATCACACTTTTCTGCGGATCGTTAAGATAACCATGGATAATAGCATTGGATACACCTTCGGAAACCGCAACCTTTAATTCTTCAAGTTCCGCCATGGAAAAACTGAGAAGGCTGCCAAAAGAAGCCGCGGTAAGCCGTGCCACTGCTACATTTTCTTTGACGGATTGAAACGTCATAGTCAAACGATTTTCAGCAGTTTCGTAAAGCTGCTCCCATACTTTTATTTTCTGCGTATCACTCATGACGATTCCCCTCGCTTCTTTCAATTTCCAAAATCTGATCCAGCCCTGCCATAACGAAAAAGGGCATGAGCAAAGGACTGACATTTTTCACAAAAACACCGCCGCCCAACGGTGCGGTTTTTTTATAAAGGGTCAACATCAACCCCAGCCCGGAGCTATCAATAAAGGTTGTCCCAGAACAGTCAAACACAATCCGATTGATGCCGTTTTCTTCGATCTGCTCCATTGCTTTTTCACGTAAAGCGGGACATTGACTCAAATCAAATTCTCCTTTTACTGACAGCCAAAGGGCGCCGTTTTGGATGCTCCATTCCATAGATTAATCCTCCTTCTTCCTTAGAGTTCGAGATTTTCCCGGTCAACCCTTTGTTGGAATGTGAAATCCTTTGTCGAAAACGACCGAACATCATAAAACCCAAGGAGTCATACGCAATTCCCATTACTCCTTGGGTTTTCATCGAAAATCAAATGATTAAGATCCCGTTTCCCCAACATTCGTCTTCCCGTTCATCGCTGCAAGGTAAATAAGTCTCAATCAATCATAGAAAGCAAATATTTTAAAAGAGATTTTGGAAGAAACGCACAATCGCCTGCCAAAAAGTTTGTTTTTCTACAGCTTGAGCAGTGACAAGGTCGACCCGGGCAAGTTCCTCACCATTGAGAGAAACCACAGCCTCCCCTGCTTTTTCCCCTTTTTCAATTGGAGCTTCCAAATCGGGATCCACTTCATATTCTACTGTATATCCGGGATCCTCTGTTTTAGAACTGGGTAACCGCACCGCTTCGGTAACCATGAGATTAACGGTTTCTTCTCTTCCTTTGGCAATACCTGCGGCAGTCAGCTCTTTTTCTGGCGTCAAAATTTCCGCCATCGTATATTGAGAAAAGCCATAATTCATCAACTTCATACTTTCACTGTAATGGCTGTTTCTTTCTGTACCGCCCATGACCACACCAACGAGACGCAAATCGTCCCGGACGACGGTGGAAAGGAGACAACGGCCCGCCGGAGATGTGGTGCCTGTTTTCAATCCATCAGTGCCTTCATACCAAAATAGAAGTTTATTGGTATTATACAAAAGCATTTTATGGGGATCCGGACGAAATTCAAATTCTTTCATAGAGGTAAAATCCAGAAGCTGAGGTACGTCAATGGCATAAAGAGAAAGGGTCATCATATCCCTAGCCGTGGTATAATGATTATCATCATGAAGTCCGTGGGGATTCATATAGTGAGTGCCGGTCATTCCCAGTTCAGCGGCTTTATCATTCATCATTTTGATAAAGCCTTCTTCACTACCTCCAATATACTCTGCCACAACCATGGCAGCGTCATTGGCGGAACCGACAGCCATCGCTGCTAATAAATCGTGAAGGGTATGCACTTCTCCTTCTGCCAATAAGGCGCTGGATCCCTCAATGGAAGCAGCATAGGCAGAAGTTGTTACTTCGTCTTCCATGGAAAACTTTCCGTCATTGATGGCTTCCAAAGCCAAGATCAATGTCATGATCTTCGTTGTGCTGGCAGGGTATACTTTAGCATCGGCATTTTTTTCGTAAATCACCGTACCTGTCACCGGTTCTACCAACATCACGGCATTGGCTTTAATTTCTGGCAAGGTACCTTCGGCAACGCTGTTTACCGAAGCCACCACCTCTTGATACTCTTCTTCCGTATATTGTTCGGTAGAAGCTACTTTATTAGGATCAGTTGTAGTTTGCACTGTCGTATCCTGAGTGGTTCCGGAGGCTTCTTCCGCCAAAATTCCCCAGGAGAATCCTAACAAAACAGTGAACACTAACAATAACGCCACAACTTTTCTCATATGGTTCATGGTTTCACCTTTCTCCCCTTGATTCGATAGTTTATTTTATGAGTCCGTTAATAACTTATGAATAATTCCTTTTAATTCCAACTCTTTGCTGTCAAGAAGAACCGTGCCGCTGTCATCGGCAGGGATCTCATCTTTTGTTCCGAAAGTAAAAGCTCCTTCCAACTGTTCTTGACAATCGTCTGCGATATGCTTCCCATAGAGGCTCGCTAAAACTTCACCTCGGCAAACATAGTCGCCAACGTTTTTTTTCAATAAAACGCCGGCACTATGGTCGATGGTGTCATTCAGCGTTTTTCGCCCTGCTCCCAGATTCATGGCAACAGTACCCACGGTCAAAGCATTGAGGTCTGTAATATACCCATCCTGTTCTGCAATGAGTTCAACCCCGTTATGAGGCAAATCAAGCGCAGAGCATAAGTCGTTCCCTGTAAACTGACCACCCTGACAGCGAAACATCTCGCAAAGCTTTTTTTGACCGCTGCCATCGGCAATATGTCTTTTTGCGACATTCAATGCATCGTCCACATTGGCACAAAGCCCCGAAGCATAGAGGCCGAGAATTGTCAAAAATAAACTGTGTTTCATCAGATCTGCGCTGCCGTTACCGCCCAGAATATCATAAGCTTCTTTTACTTCCAAAGCATTTCCCACCGCAAACCCCAAAGGAAATTCCATGGGACTGAGCAAAGCAGCAACCTTTCGCCCGTATTTTTCTCCAATTTCAATCATGGTTTGGGCCAAAATTTTAGCATCTTTTTTTGTTTCCATAAAAGAACCGCGACCAAATTTCACATCAAGTATGAGCACATCGGCGGAGGTCGCCAATTTTTTCGACATGATACTGGAAGCAATGAGAGGAATGGAATCAACCGTAGCGGTCACATCCCTTAAAGCGTAAATCTTTTTATCGGCAGGAACCAAATTTTTGCTCTGCCCCGTAACGACAATATGGTTTTCTTTTGCCAAAGATAAAAATGTTTCCGGCGTCAAAGCGACGTCGCAGCCGGTCACCGATTCCATTTTATCAATGGTTCCGCCGGTAAACCCCAACCCGCGCCCGGACATTTTAGCCACGGTTAAACCCGACGCTGCCCAAAGTGGAGCCACGATCAACGTCAGTTTATCACCAATGCCGCCGGTACTGTGTTTATCAATGGTCAAGCCTAATGAGGAAAGATCCATCGTCTCTCCACTGTGCATCATGGCCATGGTAAGATGGTAAATTTCATCGTGATTCATGCCGCGAAACCAAACCGCCATCAGAAATGCAGACATTTGATACTCAGGCAAGTCTCCCTCAGTGTAACTTTTGATGATTGCGAAAATCTCTTCTTTGCTTAAAGGGAATCCCTGTTTTTTCTTTTCAATACACGCTATCATATCCATTGATGGTCACCTCCTCAAAGCCAGCCGGTACCCAAAGGAGATTTTTTACCGGTGAGCCATTGATATGCAGTGGCGCCGATATCCCCCAAAGTCAGTCGGTCCCCCAACCCCCGTCCTTTGAGAGAAGGACTATAGGATAAAATCGGAACGTATTCACGGTTATGATCCGTGCTGGAAGTTGTTGGATCATTGCCGTGGTCTGCGGTGATGATCAACAAATCACTGTCCTTCATATGGTTCAACAAGTCAGGCAGGCATCGGTCAAATTCTTCCAAGGCTTTGGCGTCCCCTTGGGGATCATTGCGATGACCATACAGCATATCAAAATCCACAAGATTCACAAAAAAGAATCCGTCATTTCCACGGTCGGCCAGGAGTTCCTCGGTTTTTCCGATGCAAAGAGGATTTCCTTTGAGAGGATAAGAAACATCAAGAAACTGTGCGGCAAAAATATCACTGATCTTCCCTACGCCCACAGTGACGATCTGTGCTTTTTGCATTTCATCCAGAAGATTGGGAAGCGGCGGCGTCAGCGAAAAATCTTTGCGATACGCCGTGCGTTCAAAATGTCCCGGCGTCCCCCGAAAGGGACGGGCGATGACTCTCCCTACTCCATGACGCCCCTGGCAAACCTTTCTGGCTTTGCGGCAAAGTTCATATAATTCCTCATTACAATACACTGCTTCATGGCAAGCAATTTGCACCACGCTGTCGGCAGATGTGTAAACGATAGGCTTTTTGGTGCGAAGATGTTCTTCCCCCAACTCCTCAATAATTACAGTGCCCGAAGCCGGTTTGGTGCCGAGAATCCCAATACCAAAGGCATCTTCCAAGTCGCGGATCAGATCCTCTGGGAACCCTTGGGGATACGTGGGAAAACCGCGCTCCAATACGATCCCCATCATTTCCCAATGTCCCGCAGTGGTATCCTTGCCACAAGTGGAAAGCATCCCCCTGCCCCAGGAACCCCGGGGATCGGAAACAGGAGATACCCCTTGAATGGGAATGATATTGCCAAGGCCCAGGGATTCCATATGGGGCAGAGAAAGTCCGCCTACGGCTTGGGCAATATGCCCCAATGTATTACTTTCGGTATCATCAAAATCCTGCCAATCCGGCAAGGAACCGATGCCGATGCTGTCCAATACAATTAAAAAAACGCGTTTTTTCATCATTCATTTCCCTTTCTTTGTTCGTTATCATTCATACCATCAATCTTATCAACACTTTAGCTTCTGGGATGGCACCGTTTGAACTCCGCTGTAATAGATTTTTGTAAAAGCTGTGTATAAATTTGTGTGGTAGCCAAATCCACATGACCTAAAATCTCCTGTACGGTACGGAGATCAGCCCCATTCTCCAGCATATGGGCGGCCAAAGAATGACGAAGTGTGTGGGGGCTCACAGCGTCGCCGAGGCCGGCGCTTTTACCGTATTTTTTTACGATATTCCATACGCTTTGGCGGGTCAGAGTACCGCCTTTAGCATTGACAAACAGATCGTTGGAACGCTTGTCCTTCAATAATTTAGGACGGCTGTCTTTCAAATATTGTTTTAACGATTGAATCGCATAGGAGCCCAAAGGGACGATACGTTCTTTTCCGCCTTTACCAAAACATTTTGCATAACCGAATTGAAAATTCACATCATCCAGGGCCAGCCCCACTAGCTCGCTAACGCGCATTCCCGTAGCATAAAGAGTTTCCAGAATCGCTTTATCCCTCAGACCGCCGATGGTAGATTCATCGGGCTGGTTCAAAAGAAGCGAGACTTCATCTTGCATCAAAACATTGGGCAAGTACTTTGTCATTTTGGGATTTTCCAATTCTGCTGTAGGATCTTTTTCAATTCTTCGATCCAATAATAAAAACTTGTAAAAGCTTCGCAATGCCGAACGTTTTCTGGCCATGGAAGACGGAGCTAAACCAACTTCGCGACAATGGGAAAAATAGGCGGTCATATCTTTCCGTTCAGCTTCTGCAAGGGGTTTTTTCAAAAACGAACTGAAATCCACCAAGTCCAGTCGATAATTTTCAATGGTATGGGGAGAGCTTCCTTTTTCCACCAAAAGATATTCGCCAAAAGACTGAATATCCCTTTGGGAAGAACCAGGCAGAGAGGGAGAGTGCGAAGATTTTTCTGAAGGAAGCTTAATTTTCTCTTCTTTTATTTCATCTATCATCGTTTTCTCCCTTCCGCAATATATCAACTTTGAAAAACAAATACAATTATTTTCCATTATTTATTTTTATTATAAGCACTTTCTATGAATTCTGCCAGTAGGTTTGATGGAATTTAAAAAAATTAATCGAAATACGGCTGGTCAAAGGTAATACTTCCCCCTGGTAGCACAACCCGAAGCGGTTCTGTAAGTTCCTGATACGGTTCCTCTTCTTTTTCCGCCAAAATACCGTAAAACTGTGGGACGCCCCAGAGAAGTCCAATCACGAGGGCAATAGCGATCAAGCCTTTCCAAAGCTTTCTTCTTACATGGCAGAGAATAATTTTCATACAGTTCTCTCCTCAATATGTTTTTTGTAATTTTATGACAGGAAAAGAAGAACCATTCCCTCAAAAGAAAAAACCGCTGCCGCAAATTGCGGCAACGGTTCGGCATAGTGAAAAAATCTTTTGTAATCATGATTTTTGGCAAGAGCAAAACCACTTGCTTTCATTTTATGGCATATTTCGGGGAAATATAAGTTACAAAACTGATTCTGCCCCCATTATATCCCAAAGTTCGCAGATCCAAAATAACAAACATTCTCATCAGAGAAATACAGTCAGGTATCTCAATTTTTCTTTGACCGTATTACTATGCAAGGCGATTTGCCATTTTCAGCTTATCGGCAATCATGGCGATGAATTCCGAATTGGTGGGTTTGCCGCGTTCTACATCAATGGTATAACCGAAATACTTATTCATAAGTTCGATGTTGCCGCGATCCCATGCCAACTCAATTCCATGTCTTATGGCGCGTTCTACACGACTGGCAGTGGTATTATATTTCTTGGCAATCATCGGATACAACTCCTTTGTAACGGCACCCAATAAATTGGTATCGTCAATAACAAAGACAATTGCGTCTCTCAAATACTGATAGCCTTTGATATGGGCGGGAACACCCATTTGATGAAGAATGTTTGTAACTTCCACATCAAAATTTTTCCCGGCAACCACAGAAGGCTCCACCACAGAGTTTGCCATGCCGGCCAGTTGCCGAATGCGCATGGAAAGGGTTTGATAGTCATACGGTTTTAATAGAAAGTAGTCGATCCCCAGACGAACTGCTTCCTGGGTCATGTTTTCTTGCCCCATTGCAGTACTGATGATAACCTTTGGGCGTTTACTGAAGGATCCCAATCGAGATAATACCCCAAGGCCGTCAAGACATGGTAGAATCAGGTCGAGAACAAGGATGTCCGGAGACAAAGATTCCACCAATTCCAATGCTTCTAAACCATTGTTCGTCATACCAACAACTTCCAAATCCTCGTGAGAATCGAGGAACTGCTGCAGACTTTCTCTAAAATTTTTGTTGTCGTCTGCAATTACAATTGAGATGTTTTCACTCATAAAAACTTCCCCCCAAAATGAGATATTTATGTATTTCTTTCGAGAAATATTTCTATACAACTTTCAATAATTCCTTCTTTTGCCTCTTAATTTTTATTCGCCAAATTATTCGTTTTTAGACGTATGTTTGTCATATTTTGTCGTTTCTTGTTAGAAATTATACTTTCCATTAAAAGAATTTATTTTTATGACAATATGTCCTAATTTTTTAAAAAATTTATACAACATAAATTGGTTTATTAAGAAATCGCCGACAAAGAATCTTCCAACATCCAACCAATCAAACAACCAAAACCGCGTGTAGGACGATCTACCATAACATAGGTTACGGCGCCAACAATTTTATTGTTTTGTATAATAGGACTTCCGCTCATACCCTGGATGATGCCTCCCGTTTGATCGAGAAGTCTTTCATCGGTTACCTCAATATAAAGACCTTTGCCGGTATCGTCATCTTCAACAATGTCCAAAATTTCAATATCAAAAAATTCAGTTTCTGTGCCGTCCAAAACCGTAATAATTTGTGCCTTCCCTTTTTTGATCTCGTCAGGTCTGGCAGGTTCCAGCGCATCCATAGTATTAACTTCCGGAAGGGATTCCAACGTCCCAAATACGCCGTAAGAGGAAACTGTATCAATGGTGCCATCAACACCGCCTTCCTCAAAATAGCCAATTTTCTCTCCTGTTTCACCGGGCTCCGCTTTTTTGATTCCGTTCACTGATGCGGATAACACGCGGCCTAAAGGTTCTTCGCTGCTGCCTTGGGCTGCCTCGGCAATGGGATGTCCCAAAGCGCCATAACGATTACTTTCCGGTTCATAAAATGTCAGAGTTCCAATGCCACCGGTATTGTCACGGATATAAAGTCCCAAACGGTAACGGCCCGTCTCCGGACAGAGATACGTTTTTACGTTTTTCGTAGATACAGAATCTCCGTGCCGAACTTCCAGATCCAAATCGCCATCTTTACCTAATTCATCAATGAGAGCCAATGCTTCATCGTCAGTGGTCACTTCATTACCATCAATTTTCAAAATACTATCTCCCAGCGTAATCCCTGCTTCCTTTGCGGGGTAAAGAACTTCCCCCTCAGCACCGGCGACTGCGGAAAATCCTACAATAACCACACCGCTGGTTTTTAAGATCATTCCCACAGATTGACCACCAGGCACCAACTGGATGGAAGGATAGACCGATAACGATGCTTCTTTTACAGTCATTCCTAAAAATTTCAATCCAAGATCATAATGACCGACCTCATCAAACTGGAGTTCAGAAAGCTTTCCTTGGGAAATCACTTCCGTGTCATTTTTTAATTCATACTGGAATGCCGAGGATACCAGGGAAGGTCCGGAAAACTGCTGTCCCAAATAATAATCATATTGATTATGGAAAAGAGTCTGCACTAGGCAGAAACTCATCATCATGAAAATGAAAAGACCAATTAATATGGCTTTTCCCTTTTTTATCAATTTCAAATCGTGCTCCTCCGTCTTCATTATTTGATCTTTTTTATCTTGCCTCGACTCACAGATTTTTTATCCCGAAGAAAACAATGATAAAAATGGCAACAAAAAAGATGCCTTTTAACATCGGCACCTCTTCTATTGACAATGTTTGGCCATACATCAAATAATTTCATTCATCTTCAAATTTTTGTTATAAATGAAGGGATATAACAAAGGAAACACTTGTAAATTGCGATGAAATCAGTTAAAATATTACAATTAAACAAATATCCAATTGTGCAAGAAGGAGGCCCATCAAATGGCGATCGAAATCACAAAAAGTACTGTATTAAAGGAAAAACCCGATGCCGAACATTTGACATTTGGGAGAGTTTTCACCGACCATATGCTGATTTCAGAATATGATGAAAATGGTTGGGGTGAATGGCGCATTATTCCCTATGGTCCTTTTTCTCTGGATCCTTCCTGTATGGCATTACACTATGGCCAATCAGTTTTTGAAGGAATGAAGGCATACCGTACCCCCAGCGGAAAAATCAATATCTTTCGTCCCAAAGATAATTTTAAACGTTTAAATCTTTCCTGCGGTAGACTTTGCATTCCCCGCATTGATGAAGAAAAGGCTTTGGAAGCTCTAAAAGAATTATTGCGTTTGGAACAGGATTGGGTTCCCTCTGCACCAGATACTTCATTATATATTCGTCCTTTTATTTTTGCCGATGATGCAAATTTGGGCGTAAAAGCCTCGCAGCATTACATCTTTGCTATCATTCTCTCGCCGGTAGGCGCCTACTATAAAGAAGGTTTGAAACCTGTAAAAATCTATGTAGAGGACGAATACGTCCGCGCCGTCAAAGGCGGTATGGGCTTCACCAAGACAGCGGGGAATTACGCTGCTAGTATTCTGGCGGGAGAAATCGCAGAAGAGAAAGGATATTCTCAGGTTCTTTGGCTTGACGGCATTCACAGAGAATACGTCGAAGAGGTTGGTTCCATGAATATCTTCTTCAAATTCCAAGATGAATTGGTCACTCCTGCTTTGAACGGTTCCATTCTCGGCGGTATTACCCGTGCTTCCATTATCGAACTGGCCAAGGATATGGGAATTACCGTCAATGAACGTGCCCTCTCCATTCAGGAAGTTTTTGACCGTCATGCCAAAGGAGAATTGGAGGAAGTATTCGGTTCCGGCACTGCTGCCGTGGTAAGCCCCGTTTGTGAGCTCAATAAGCACGGTGAAATCATCACCATTGGCAATGGCGAAATGGGCAAACTCACTCAGAAATTGTACGATACATTGACCGGCATCCAGTGGGGCAAGATTGAAGATCCTCACCATTGGACCATGGACATTGAAGAATAAAACCATATGGTCGGAGCAAGGAGGGCTTTATGGAACATCAAAATCTCCCCTTTGATTTGAATGCGGCCGAAAATTTGGCCAAAGATTATACCAATGCCACGGGTATGGAGTGCCTCGTACTTTGCGAAGACGACCAAACCCTTATCAACCCCTGCCCCGGCAAAATTCATAAAGAATTATGCTTTGAAAAGTCACCGAATATTGCCAAATGGTGTACAATCAACCACCATCGCGGTGCCATCAATGCAAAAAATAAAAAAGATTGCAGTTCTTACTTTTGTCCCATGGGATTGATCCATTGGGTTGCTCCGATTGTGATTGATCGAAAAGTTTGCGGCGCTTTTGTAGCAGGGCATGCATTTCTCAATAAGGCAAGAGACAGTATTCTGGCCCTTAACAGCCGTTCGCAAGAGCACAACAAAGTCCTTGAAGAAAATCCTACTTTGGCAGAAAGCATACTTTCTTCTCCCGTAATTAATGATGAGAAATTGGACAGTTTAAAACGAATCCTCATGGTTATGGCCGATTCTTTTTCCGATTCCTCGTTATCCAGTGGGCAAAGAATTCATATTGAAGAATTACTGAAAGAGTATCAAAAAAACACCGCAGCACAGACCGAAAACCAGCAATGGAAAGCATTGCAAGAACATCTAAAAATCGGCAATCCTGCCCTCATCGAAAATGATTTAAAAGAAATCATTGACGAGTTGCGCAATGGAAATCGCGAATTGACAGATTTCAAGGCAAAACTCACCAATGTAATTGTTACGATTTTTCAAGAAAACAAAGAGCAAGAAGGAAACAGCGACCTTACGGAAATCTGCATCAATGCCTTAGATGAGATGGAACCGATTTCCGATGAAAATCAATTGGCAAATTGGGCAGCAAAAAGCATACGCTCTCTGTTGGAAACGGCCGAATACCTACCAAGCATTAAAAATGCAGATATGATCTATTCTGCTTTGGATTATATTGATCAACATTATCAAGAGCATATTAGTTTGCAAGATATTGCAGATCACGTTCATTTTAGTCCTCCTTATTTTAGTAAAATATTTAAGAAGGAAATGAATATGACTTTCACTCAATATCTCACCAAGGTTCGTATTGAAGAAAGTAAAAAACATCTTCAAAATCCCAGTATTCCTCTGGCTGACATTCCTTCCCTGGTGGGATTTGAAGAACAAAGCTATTTTACCAAAGTATTTCATTCCGTTGTAGGGACAAGCCCAGGAAAATATCGGGAACAAATGAATTATTGAATATATTGAAAGGGAGAAAACCTTAATTGTTTAAGGTTTTCTCCTTTCCAAATATACGACCTTTTTCAATATAAGTGGATAAAAAATGGAATATTTATTGACAAAAGGCAAAAAATGATGACGAAGAGTTTGATATTTATTGTATATTATGTCCATTTGACCTGATAAATTGAATTGAAAAAGTTCACATGGTAAAATAGGATTACCGCTTTTGACAGGAACTACAAGGGACCTACCAAAGCAGAAAGAGGTAATCAGATGACTGGGCAAACAGATCTTGTAGAGCTTACACGCCAGATCGTACACAACCATTTTACGTGGACGGCAGATCCGGCGCTCTATTTTGATGAAAACCTAATGTGGATTGGGCCTTTAGACTTTCAATGGGGTACCACAGCACCTAACACAAAAGAGATCACAAAACTGAATTTATGTCAGCTCAAGGATGAACTATATTTTATTACAGAAAAAGGCCGTAATCACCAAGTAATATGCGGTGCATTCAAGGCGCTGCATTGTCATCCGGAGGGCAGTTCCGTATGGCTGCACTTCCGCTTAACGTTTGTTTGGAAAAAACAAAAGCAGGCACAATGGAAAATCACCCACATCCATGTTTCCCAATCATACGATATTCCTCAACGCATGACAGATCCCATAGAAGTACTTCCCAATAGTTTGAAAGAAGCATATCTTGATAAACCTAAATCAGTATTGCGTGATAATCAAGGACGCTTGCATTACCTTGCAGAAGATGAAATTCTTTATATCAAAGCAGACAATCTAACAAGTATCATCATTTTAGAAGATGAAAGATTTTCTGTGCGAGAAGGGATTTCACATTTAGAGAAACGTTTATCTCAAAAATTTTTACGCATTCATCGAAGCTATTTAGTCAATCGAAATCACGTCCGAAGTTTGGAGCGGTTCCGTGTTCAAATACGAAACGGTGACTGGATTCCTATCCCTGAACGAAAATATACCGACATGAAAGAGGCATTAAATCAAGGAAAAGACACCTGAACGAATTCAGGTGTCTTTTGATATATCCAACATATCACAACTCAATCGTTTTGGGCCGCTGAAAGAAGCACTGCGCGCGACCGTAGGCGACCGTAGGCGACCGTAGGCGACCGTAGGGAGTACCGGAAAACAAATGTTTATTCATACCTTTGGCGTTTTTATTTACTCAAAAGAGAGCTTTGCAACATAGGGAAGATTGCGATATTTTTCCGAATAATCCAGCCCATATCCTACAACAAAATAATCGGGGATTTCATACCCTTTATAATCGGCGTAAAAATCCGTATTTCGGCGAGCAGGCTTATCCAAAAAAGTGCAGGTACGAATAGAAGCCGCTCCTCGTACGTTCAAAAGTTTATATAGGGCATTCAATGTTTGCCCCGTATCAAGAATATCTTCAACAATGAGAATATGCCGTCCTTCAATGGGTTTATCCAAGTCTTTCACAATGCGAACTTCACCGGGATGAGTGTTATCACCATAGCTTTTCGCTGCCATAAAATCCATTTCCAAAGGCAAATCAATTTGTCTGACTAAATCTGCGGCAAAAATAAAGGAACCCTTCAAAATTGCGATGACAAGAAGATCCTTCCCCTGATAATCCATGGTAATCTCTTTGGCAAGGGCATCCACTCGTTTGGCGATGGCTTCTTCATCGAACAATACTTCCAAATTATCTTTTTTCATCCAGATCACCACCGTTCCAATGATATATTGGTAATATTTTATCAAATCTCATGCAATTTGACAAGGAAAACAATGAAAAAACAGTGATATTTTTGTCTCAAATATTCTCCTGCTAAATCATTTTACACCTTTCATTTTTCTGCGCATAGAATAGCAGGGAAAGGAGGTTTTTACGAAGCAATGAAACAACGAACAAACCATAAAAAACCCATCCTGAGCATTATTGCTATGCTTTTGGTTGTTACCGTTCTTGCCACATTTTCTCTGGGAGTCTCTGCGATGGAGCCAGCCGAGGGAAAAATTTATGAGGGCATTGATGTCAGCGCATGGCAAGGCGATATCGACTTTGCAGCGGTAAAAGCCGCGGGCAAAGAGGTCGTTTATATTAGAGCCAGCGTTGGCAGCAACTATATTGACCCCTATTTTGAACGAAACTATAACGGTGCCGTCGCCAATGGTTTAAGCGTAGGATTTTATCACTATATGACAGCTACCAGTATTTCAGAAGCTCAGGAAGAAGCGAGATTTTTCGCTTCCGTCATCAGTGGGAAGGCCGCAAACTGTCGTCCTGCCATGGATTATGAAAGCTTTGACGGACTCAGCAGCGGCGCAGTAACTTCAATTTCCTTGGCATTCTTAGAAACGTTGGAAGATGCCACAGGACAGGAAGTTTGTCTTTACAGTGATGCTTACAATGCCTCCCGAGTATTTGGTCCTGCCTTGGCAAAATATCCGCTCTGGATCGCAGAATATGGCGTCGGTTCCCCTTCCAACAATGGAAAATGGGAACGCTGGTCGGGATTTCAATATAGCGATACTGGCAGAGTAAACGGCATCCAAGGAAATGTGGACTTAGATTATTTCACAGAAGCATTGTTCCTTGACGACACTACGCCACCACCAGCCCAAGAAACCTATATCAATTATACTGTAAAACGTGGTGACACCCTCTGGGCCTTGGCAAATCGTTACAATACCACCGTCAACGCCATCGTGGAACGGAACAACATCGCCAACCCGGATTTGATTTATGTAGGAGAGCAATTGGAGATCCCTACAGCAGGGTACACAACCCAAACATATGTGGTGCAGCGCGGTGATACCCTCTGGGGTATTGCTCAGCGGTTTCACACCACGGTGGGACATTTGGTCGCATTGAATCATATCCAAAACCCGGACTTAATTTATCCCGGTGAAACCATTGAATATTAAAATTTCTATGAATTAAAAATTGAGGCCACATTTCATAAAGAAATGTGGCCTTAGTCATGAAATGCTTGCAAAATCAGACAAGATATACTATAATGGAGTTGCCATTTTCCGTATAGGAATTCGGCAGAGGGAAATAAATAAAGATGCGGCATCCATTCAATGCGACCAACATTGAATGGTTAGCCCGGGTGAACGCAGCACCCAAACCAAGAACAATTTTGTTCATACCGCACGAATATTATACGTGAATCCCATGGATTTTGCAAGGGATTTACCGTATTTTGGCAGTGCGGTAGGTTTGCATTGTGATAAAAGCGCCTTTTATCAAGTGCTGTGTGCCTTTCTGGTTCACAGCACTTTTTATTTCCCTCAACTTCAGTATTCTGCGTTATCTAAAGAACCATTACGGTTTTGATCTTTACGAGGTATGCGATGTTAAACAAAAAGTATCCATCCATCAAAAGCAAGGGCAACGATAAATCTCCCGCAGAATCACCGATCCATGAATTCGTATGCTGCATTGGCTGCTCCTTGATTCTCGTCAGCGGCATAACAGCATCATTGCTTGTCTCCCGATGCTACGGCAAAGAAGCGGGAATATTGATCCTTTTGCTTTCCATCATGTTTATGATCTTCGCCTTCGTTGGTTTTTTATTGTCGGATCCCGATGAACGCCACAAATAAAATTACGATAGAGAGCTTTTATGATCAAGTGCGGTCCCGGATAAAACAACAATTACCCAGCGCTGTCAACGCGTTCGCAGTATACCACATATCGCTGAGAATTTTGTCGGTAGGGGTGGCAAGTAACGAGAGTCACCAAGTCGCGTCCCTCCCGGATCAGAAGCTTCTGCACATCGGTAGGGGCAATGATCTCCCATTCCACCACACGGTAGGTCAGTGTTTCTCGAAAATTGTGAATATAGATTTCGTCGCCGATCTCCAGCTTTTCGATATCTCGAAACATGGCCGCCCGACTGTATCCACGGTGGGCAGCCAATACAGCATTGGTATTCTCTCCACCAATAGGATATGATGTCTCCGTGAGATGAACGGAACCCTTCAGCAGATTATCTGTATTGGCACCCAACAGGATGGGGAGCTCCACTTCCATTTTAGGAATGGAAATAAAACCGATGACGTTCCCTTGAAATCCGTATTCAGTCAGGTCAATTTCAGGCTGCTGATAGGAAAATGGATCTTTCAAATCCTTCTGTTTTTCGGCAAACAACAACTCGTTGCGGCGTTTCAATTCTTGATATAATTTTTCAAAGGAAATCATACTGTCCGAAAATTCTACTATTTGCTGTTCAAATGTTTTTTCCATCTGACGCACTTCTACCTTATAAAACCAGTTTGAAATCACGGGATAAAGCGCGATGGTCAATCCCAGCAAAAACAGCATGATTGCGGTGATCTTCAGATGACGGTATTTTTTTCGCTTTTTTGCTTTATCGACCATGTTGATCTCCTTTGTTCTTATAATACCTGCGAAGCAGGGTGATCATAACAAGCAATAAGATTCCCCCTATTGCCGCGCCGAGGTATCGCAACCACTCATTTGCCCCGACAACCTCTAAAAGCCCCGCTGTTTGCGGATATTCATCCTCCCCGGGGACATAGGGAACACGAGTACCGCGTACCAGAAGCCGATGAGTGTTGACACCATAGGGCGTACAGGTAATCAGCGTTACCAGATCCCTTTCTTTTATGGGCTGTAATTTCTGGAGTTCATTCGGCAATACAGTATTGATCTCGTCCACTTCATAAGCTAAAATCTGATCCAGCACATGGATATAGAAGCGATCCCCGATTCCCAGTTGATCCAGATCCGTAAACAGTTTGGCACTGGGTAGACCGCGATGACCGGTGAGGATTGTATGGGAAAATTCCCCACCGATGGGCAACGCCGTCGATTCAATGTGGCCAACGCCTTTCTGTAACACTTCTTCACTTGTACCGTGATAAATGGGAAGACGAATACTGATTTTCGGAATTTCAATATATCCCATGACCCCGTTGATATTCAAACATTCCAGATAATTTTCCGGTAGAGCATACCCGGTACCGAGGACAAAGGGGTCGTGTACCGGGTCGCCGGCCAAGTTTTCATTGTATTCCCGCGCCTTTTGCCATTCCGCCGCATAAAAGTCCTCATTCGCGTCGGCCAATGCCTCCTGATATTCTTGGACTACGTCGGATTGATTTCTTTCCGCCAGCCAGTTGCTGACCGTGGGATACAGAAACACTGCTGCTCCCGCTAAAAATAGAATTAACGCAAAAATCGTAATCAATGGGCTGATTCTGTTTTTCTTTTTGGCGGCAGCAGAATTTTTCCCCATGTCACTTTCTCCTCTTTCAGTATTCTTCGGTGATGAACAAAAGGGCGGTGCAGTGATGCTCCGCCCTTTTCTCTTTTCGTTTTTCCCTGGAAATCAACGCTCTGCTTTTCTCTTTCTAAAAATAATCACCAGCAAAGCGATGGCAGCTCCCATGAGGACAATACCAATGGCGGTAAACAAAACCGTACCCATACCGCCGGTAACGGGAAGCTGGAATCCATCGTCATTTTCTACCTTTAGGGAAACAAGGGCTACATCTTCCCCGTTCGTTCCTTTGGCGTTTGTCACTTTTCCGTCTAAAACGCCGTTATCAATATCGGTAATCGTTACGACGATCGGCGTCGCAAGCTTGTTGTAGCTATCAGGAGCTTTGGTTTCCAGTAAATACCATGTACCTTCATCCAGCCCTTTCAACGTCAGTTTGCCAAGTTCACTCCCGTTTTGACCGGAACCAACGACAAGGGTTGTATTACCTTCCTCATTTGCCAGTGCTTTACGGTATACCCCTTCAGATATCTGCACGAAAGAAATCTTGTTGTTCCTGCTGGTGGCATCATTTTCCGAGGCATAAAGTTCAAACTCCGCGCCGGACAGAGAATGATTGTCATCTTTATCTACTTTGCTGATATCAAGACCATAGGTATAAACAGTAACTTTATCAGTCTGGGATTCCCAGCTGCTACTGTCATAAGGGTTATTACTGTAATCTAAAACCGCATTGTTGATGTTACCACTTTCGCCCAGTACTGCATCTTCATTCAAAGTAGCAGTATATTCCACACGAATTTTTTGATAACCGCTGATCTCTGCGTAGTTAAAAGTAAGAGTAAAGGTAGATGTGCCTCCACTATTCGGACGTTGATTGCTTTGTACATAATATGTTGTGGTACCATTAACCAATTCTGTCTCATGATCATCGGCGGTTATACCATATACTTTCAAAGAATTGCTGTTAAAAGTCAAGCCATCGGAGAGAGTATCGCTAATGGCATAATTTTTTGCCGTGGCGTTGGCAGGGAACTGAGGGACGTCGGCCACGATCTCAAAGGTAACGGTATCGCCGATGTTGGCGTTATCTGCTTCTTTGTCATTGACTGTTTTATCGATGGTAAGTGTGCTGGATTTGACCTCTACCACAGCAGGTGAGCTCATTTCCCAGACGCTGTTTTCCACATCCCATGTCGGCACAAGATTGACCGCTGAGGGACGGTAGACACGCATGCCATTCTCGATCAAGATCAGATAATTCCCCATTGTTAGACCAGTGATATCTCCGCTGCCCGTACATGTACCTGCCACGTTCAAACTTACTTGGGAATTTCCGTCTTTGATGGCCGCTGCCAGTTTATCATAAAATGCAGCGATATCATTTGTACTTGCTGTACTAAAGGCTTTCTGCACGCTGTTATCCGTACCTACTCCGATATAACTGGAATAATTTGTCCGTACCCAATTTGCGACTTCATTTGTCCAGGTGTAAACCGGTTCCACCGGCTGATTCGCCGTATAGTCATAGGCAACATCCATCAACCGGTAGGCGCTGACGGTTACGCCCGCCTCTACGCCGCTGACTGTAATGGTTCCCTTTTCATCCTGACCGATGGCAAAAACCGTTGTACTAAACAGGCTGATTGCCATCAACAGCGCCAGGCAGAGGGTCAAGGCTTTGAATTGCTTTCTTCTCTGTGTTTTCATTATTTTCCTCCTTGTAAAAAATACTGTTATGCCATGTGATTACGTCTCCACCGTCGGACAAGAACAATCCCTACTGCCACCAACATCAGCAACATCCCAACCAACAAGAAGGGGAGTACCCCATATCCGCCGGAAGAAGGAATGTCGAGGGGCTTGGCATTTGGAAGAAGAAGACCTCCCGTATTTTGATCTACCGCAAAGGCTGTGGGAATTCTACCATCCTTTCCGCCAACAGCTTTGATCTCTATGGTATTTTGATCATTCGTTACGACGCTCCATTGTCCCTCTGGCAAGGCATAGCCATCTGGTGCTTTGGTCTCGACAAGACGGTACTCACTGTTGATCTCCAGATTTGGGAAAGCAATACTTCCGCTGTCATTGCTTGTCCTTGTATTAATCTTTGTCCAACAGTCGCCCGGTTGATTTGGATCGATCAACGTCTGAGAATGGTCATGGTTTTCGTCGGTGCATTGCAGTCGAAATAGCCAAAACTCTGCCCCTGAAAGCGGCTTTGTTTTATCCTCTGCCGCTACTTTTATAAAGACGAGCTCACTTTGTTTGATATTGGTAAATTTGGCCTCTGCAGTCTGATCTTTTTGAATCGTACCTTCTGCAATGCTATCGGCATCGGTATCACCATCAACCACAACGGTGTAACCTTCGCCATTTGTCTCCTGCACCTCATAAGTGACACCGTCGGGGAGTTCCCCGATAGTAATACTCTGGCCGTGCTTAAGCTGGACTGTCACAGATCCGTTTTGGTCCGGTGTTAGGGTGCCGTCTTCTATACCACCGCCTGTATAGGAATATGTGCCGCGCAGAGAATTGCCATTTTTATCCTTCAGGGTGATCGTGAAGGAGAATGCCTTCGCAATATCATCATCTGTCGCCTGGTCGCCTGTCAGAGTCTTAGAGATGGTAAGCTGCCCCACATGGGCGGAATTTGTAAAAATTACTGATTGCTCAGAATTTACCGTATCATTCAATGCAATGGTACCCTTTGCCGCCCGATACGTTTCGATGGCCTCTCCTCCTTCTATTTTGGTATCCCAGTCATTCAAATTTCGACTACCATCCCCCACAGCGTATTCATAGATATAATAAGTACCCCCAGCAGGAAAGCCGGTGATGTTGATGGTTTGTCCGGAATAGAGGGCAAACTGCGCTACAGATGCATCCTCATAGGTATTGGAAGAGAGACTATAGGCAATTTTGTAGTCATCTCCGTCTTTATAAACGGTAACATCTCCGTCGCCAACATTAACAGAACTGAAGTCGTTATTTTCCGGAGGAAGCGCATCATTCACAATCACTCTGTTCGAATCGCTCGGATTCCCGTTTTCGGTGAAAGTTACATCCACCTCACCGTTTACAGGAACGTTTAATATGTTCCCTAGCGTCGTATATTGGATGCGATTTTCCGCCGTGAGACCCTTTTCACCATCGGCAGCATCCACAGTATAGACGTCATCTCCTTCAAAAGTCACGCTCATGATTTCATAATCGGGACTGCGGTAAAAGGTGCCGACGCCCTTTTCAAAGGTGATATCATGCGTACGTGTCTGATCTTTAAATGCCACGTGCCGTGAATATACCGTGCCACTGCCGTTTTTCTCGTCAGTTAGGGTGATACGCGTTTCTACAAGTCCTACAATTCCGTCGTTGCCACTCAGCGCTTGATATATTTCATGATTACGGTTTTCCGGAATATAAACAAATTCCACATCATAATCGGGCTGAAGATAAAGCATACCTTCGCCGTTGACGAAATCCACAGCGATGTTCGTTGCGGTGTCCTGATGAGTCTGTCCCTCGTTGGCAGTCTGCCGTAACCGTACGTTCAAGGTACCGTTGAAATCCACGGTGACAGGCTGTCCGGTGGAAGAATCCACCTCGATTTCACCATTTTCGTCAGTTTTGGCGAGAATGAGTTTTGTGGCATTTTCAAAAACACTGTACACGCGGAAGTGGAAGATCTCATCTTTGGCAGCAGAACCGTCAGGGGTATTTTCCGTTTTTTTCGTTACAGACAAAGAACCGTAGCCTTGGTCATAAACTTGTACCAGAGTTTCCACAGAAAAAATGCCGGAAAGATCCTCATAGTCTTTTAAATCGGTTACATTGGGTGTATACACATGATAATCATTTCCCTCTGTAAGCTTCTCTCCGCCGACATACAAGCTGTCGAGTTGCTGTTTTCCACCGTCAGTGGTTTCTTTTTCCAGCCAAAAGCCCATCGTTCCGTCGGTAACGATCTCTTCAAGACTGGAGACAGAGCCGTCAGTATTTTTTTTGTTGACCGTCACAGTTCCATCGTACCCCGCGTAATCACCATCAAGAATAATGACTTGCGCGCGCACGTTGTTATTCTTGGTAATGATAAGCTGTGGCGTCCCCTCATCAGTATATTGGTAGAGGTTACGGCCGGAAGTAACGTAACGGCCGACATCTTTAGCAAAAAAGATATAGCGTCTGTTTTCATTGCTGTACTTGTTCATCCATGTGAGATCCCCTTCGATGGGGGATGTGAGCTGACCGTCCTCACCAATCACTTGCAGCTTAGTATTAATAAAGGTAAGGGTTTCATCCACGGCGCTTTCCGCAGCGAAATGCGTTATGGAATTTAAAATATACCCGGCGTATTGGCCTGCCCGAATACCATCGTTAACTGTTCCGGCATCGGCAAAAACGCCGTCATCGTTGACCGTGACGGTGATGGGGTTTTCATTCGCTTCGTATCCTTCAGGCGCGCCAGTTTCAAAAATCACATATTCGCCTTCCTCCATAAAAGTGGAGGTGTCGTTTGCGTTAACCCGGTATCCCTCGGTCTGATCGCCATAGGTATAATCGTCAAATTTAGTGGGAAAGATCAGGGATCCGTCCAAATCCAAGCCGCCTACACCGGTAGCCCCTTCTTTTCTGGTCGTTCCTTGATCCCATTCCTTTGATTTCAGAATCGTTTCTCGAGTTTGCAGGGTACCGTTTTCATCGACTACATTGGGATTGCGGTACAATCCCTTACTTTCATCCCAGACGTATCCGTCACGTTGCTGATAAGAATAGGTCTGATACATCGTAAATTCCGCATCTGCAAGGCGCTGGCCGTAATAGTTCATCTTCTGTACCCGTACCCGATTGAAGGTGTTGGGAACGTAAAACTGAGAAGCATACTGTCGTTCAAAGCGATCTCCCTCTGGGGTAACAGTAGAGATACGGACAATGCTGTCTGGATTTGTAATATCGTCCAAAGTCTCTGCATTGGGAGCAAAGTAAAAAGCAATATTATACTGACTTTCATTCTCCCTATCCGTGCCCAGTAAATAGGGGTATGTGAGCTTTACATCTCCGGGGATATTGGTGATTGTTACCTGAAACAGCTGACGCGCGTTGCGCTCTGCAACGATCGTACCTGTCTGACGCGATTCCTGCATGACCCGCGTCATATTTTTGGCAGCTTCCAACACCGAACTTTTGCCGCTGATATCACTCGTCATCAGGGTCCATCCCGTATTGGTAGTACCGTACAAGGCATGAAAATTTGAATCGTCATAGAGAGAGCCTGTCATATCCATCCGTTTAATCGGCACGGCAAAAACAATGCCGTTATCAAGATACTCTTGTATTTCTTCCTCGGTGGCACTATTGTTCGGTTCGATTCGGTCTCTTGCCACAGGATTCCCCTCGCTGTCCAGTGAATACTCATACAGTTCATCGGTCATGGTGACATCCAACATTGCCTGGGTATAAGCACCGGTCTGCCAATAGTTATAGGAGAGTAAGACTCCTTCCCGAGTTTCATCATTATAAATACTGTAATAGAGAGAGATATCCCCTTTGGAACGGTACCCTGCGGGACGCCCCGTTTCTTTCAAAACATAATAAAGTTGAGGAGGATCATTCTGCGCCCGTTCCTGGAAACTGATAATCTTCCTATTTTGGGTAATGAAATTCAAATGACCGTTTTCGTCCGTAGTTGCTGTACAAATCGGTGTGCCCGCGCTTGTATCGGCAATATAGAGACCGGTTTCTTCATCAATCAGAGGTGCGGCATAACCATATTCATCCTTTTCTGTTATGCTCAACTGCGCCGGCCACAGCTCAAACTCAACGCCTGATACCGGATATCCGTCTTGGTCTGTTTTGGTAACGCCCGATGCGGGAACAGCGAGCATATTGAAAGACAATACCAAATTTGAGGCACCGGCGCCTCGCTCCAGATAGAACATTTTCAATTCGTGCTGGGTATTTTGGTCGAAGGTACCCGCAGGCATTCCGCTTTCATCGCCCCAGGCTTGACTATCCTCAAGTCCTGCGGATACAAATATCTCCTTCAACGTTGTGGACTGTATACCGTGGGCATCCTTGAATTCCTCGTAGGTGCCCTCTACATTGGGCTTTCTATCTGCGGCTCTGTTACACCATATCCATTGAGTCTCCGCGCTTTCGCCCGCTTCTGCGCTTCTCAGTTCTTCAAGGGTAGGGATGTCTTCTGAAAAGGTTCCATCGTTATTGTTCACCATAGGCGTCAGCCCCGTGTAAACGTTGCCGGTGGAGAAGTCGATGATAGTGAAGCATTCGTCGTGGATGCCGCCTAAGTCCGACACCAGGACATTGTCGATAAAGATCCAAACGTCGTCGTCGCCGGAGAAAGTAAAGGACATGGGAGTATTTTGGTCAATCTTCCCGTCCTCCGGCTGGAGAAACACC
>CAJFVQ010000060.1 GCA_904420535.1 Candidatus Cryptoclostridium obscurum | reverse complement strand
TGTGAGACCGGAGGGAGCGCTGTGTGAGACCGGAGGGAGCGCTGTGTGAGACCGGAGGGAGCGCTGTGTGAGACCGGAGGGAGCGCCAGATCGGTAAAATGCATATAAAAAAGCGCCTACTTAGAAGTAGGCGCTCATATTGGTGATGATGTAACGAAATAGCTTATTGTGAAACGTTATTGTTAGTCGATGATTTCCATTCTTTTACCGCAGCAAATGGGAATCCGTTCGCCGGCTTTTAATTCTACAAGCTTGTTGCAAATTTTGCAATATACTTCGCAATCACAAGGAGCGAGAACTTCAATATCCTGCGCTTCATTGTTTCTGGAAAGACCTTCAATATGGAACATAGCAGGTTTTCCTTCTTCTGCAACGTAAATTCCCATGGGAACGAGTTTCTTTTCTTTGCCGACACAGTCGGACATTAATTTCCACAGCTGATCAAGACTGGCGACTTCTTCTGTATTTTGAGGTGTGAGTTCGATGTGATTTTTAACGAGTTCGAGTTTCATTTGAAATACCTCCTGATTTAATTTATTATAAGCTTTTGGATCGATGAAGTGTTACCTTATGCTTTTATTATAAATGGAGGATTCACAAATCTCTATCAAAAAACTGTTATTAAATTGAAAATATTTAATCGGTTCTTGTTGATGTCTTCTTTTTCGACATTACCATGGAAAGAATAATACTCAACGCCAGGATCCCAAAGATTACACTGATGGAAATAGGAATAGAAATTTCAATATGGAACATTAAAAGTCCTAATTTTACCCCGGTAAACGTCAGGATGGTTGCAACACCGTAACGCACATATTGAAAACGTTCCTGTAAATGGAGGAGGACAAAATATAATTGCCGCAATCCCAGAATCGCGAAAATATTAGAAGTATATACGATGAAAAGGTCAGTGGTAACGGAGAATACTGCGGGGATAGAGTCGATAGCAAAAAGAATATCCGATCCTTCGATGATCATTAGTACGGCAAAGAGAGGGGTGATCATCCTTTTGCCGTCAATCTTTACAAAAAATTTTTCACCAACCATTTCTTCGGTCATGGGAACAAATCTTCGCAAAAAGCGCATCATTTTATGGTTTTTCACATCATATTCGTGTTCTTTTTGGAAAAACATTTTAATGCCGTTGATGATGAGAACTGCACCGAATATATAGAGAATAAAGTGGAAATGGTTGACCACCTGAACACCAAGGGAAATAAAGATCAGACGCAGGATTACGGCCCCCATAATTCCATAAGTAAGAACGCGATGCTCTGCGTGTTCAGAGATACCAAAAGCTGTAAAGATTGAAATAAAAACAAAAAGATTATCAAGACTTAAACTGAATTCAATTAAATAGCCGCCTAAAAACTCCAGTGCGGCTTGGGAACCTTTAAAAAACAGCACTCCTAAATTGAAAAGCATGGCAAGGCCGATAAAGAGCAGCACTTTGCGTAGGGGCTGCCATAGATTTAGTTTTTCAGACGGAACAAAATTGTTTTCCAAGATGGACACCTCTCATTTTCGTGTTTCCAAAATACGGTTTCCTGTAATTTGGATAAAAATTCAAAAGACCTTGATGTTCGTATGGCACATACAAACATCAAGGTCTCGCTTTCCAAGTTGGAGGACAGCACCAGATGAAATAAATCATCGGTTGTTGGCACTATCACTTATAAGCTACTCCCCTTAATTTATGGGTCGTTTTTGAATTCAATTCATTATAGCACAAGGTGAAATGTTTGGCAATATCAAATTTGCAATAAAATAAAAAAACATAGTGTTGAGTTAGATCCAAACAGTTTTCCTAAGATATTTCATTTTTTTAGTTTTCAATGAAAAGGGCGCCATTGAAAATACTTATTTCGATAGACGTTTCGTTGACTACGACTGTTTTTTTAGAGTTGGTATTTCATAATGATTTTCCTCAAATCAATGATCTCGGTGATAATACAAAATTCATGAAAAGTATCTTTGTTTTTGGGGGAGAATATGATATGATAAAGATATATTTCAAAGGAAGCATATCTTCCAAACGTTTGGGGGAATGAAAAATGGCCGGAGTTCATTGTGAAATTTGTGGTGGAAACCTTGTGGCTGCTGAGAGAAGTACTATGTTTATTTGCGAACATTGCGGGATTAAGTATCCCAAAGATAAAGTGCGAAGGATGCTCTTTAAAGATTCCGGGATCGAATCCAATGCACCTGCCACAGAGGAAGAGATCAATCGCTTCCACCGTCTGCTAAAAAAATATTTTGATGAAGAAAACTTTGTTGATGCAGAAAAAATGACCAATCGGATTTTAGAAGCGGATCCCGAAGACAAAATGGCCAATGATTATTTTGACGTTCTTTGTCAAATGAAAAAAGATTTTCGTGTGGAACGGGGAATTCTTGTAAAATATACTGGCAAGGCTGCCGATGTTCATGTTCCGCGCTTGGTGACCGCCATCGGCGACAAAGCGTTTCAGAATTGCGAAACTGTAGTCTCCATCACCTTACCGCAAGGCGTTCGATCTTTAGGAAATTATGCGTTTTCCGGATGTACTCATTTGAAATCCATAGAACTTCCTCGGGGGGTTACCTTTATTGGCTATCGCGCATTTGCACGGTGTACTTCTTTGGAATCCTTGCAGCTGCCTGACACGGTGAAATTTATCGGGAATTATGCTTTTTATGATTGCCGGAACTTAAAGGCCCTTGATTTGCCGCCGCGGGTTCCCACGATAGGCCGGGGAACCTTCTCCCATTGCCAAAAATTATCGGCAATGCGCTTCCCGAAACGTGTAAAAAATATCGGTGATTACGCGTTTCAGGACTGCATCTCTTTAAAAACCGTGGGCCCCTTTGACGAGATTATGGCCATTGGCGAAGGGGCTTTTGATCATTGTCCCTCTCTTGAAGAGATTAAAATTCCTCACCGGTTTATGGATAATGCCACAGCGCCTTATTCGTCAGCGTCGCTGAAAACTTTGCGTTTATAAATTCTAATAAAAAAAGAAACCGCCGGTTCATTGTTTGACTGGCGGTTTTTTATACATTATTCATGGTTTTTAAACCTTATTTCCCCTCGTTCTCAGCGGAATCTTCTTCTTTTTCTGTATCACCGGATTTTTTTTCGGCGATGACGTCTTTAATTTCTCCCTTGACTGCTTCTTTTACTTCTTCCGCAATGACTTCTGCGGCGTCTTCAGGATCAAAATCATCATATCCGCTGAGATCGCAACAGCATTCGCAGACAACAATATCGTCTTCATAAGCGGCTTCGCGAATTTCGGAAAATTTGTCTTTAATTTTCGATGTAATGCCGGAGGCAGCATCTTTGACTTTTCCCGCTGCGACAGTTGTAGTTTCTTTCATACCGTTCATGGCGGATGCACCGGCGTTTTTAATCTCAAGTCTTGTTTCTCGACCTGTTTTGGGGGTTGTGAGTACAGTAATTGCCGCACCGATGACTAGCCCTGCGGCTACACCGATGATTAACCCTTCCACACCGCGTTCCAAGGCATAACTGTCCGCTTGTTTCCTGGTAATCAAAGGGCCCTGTTCCAAAACATAGGGTTTCTTGAGAATCTTGTTCATGTGAACCCCTCCTTAATCTTCTTAAATAATATATTCTTACCAATGAGAATGATACCGTTTCATTCTAATTTCAATTATAGCATAACCATTCAAAGAATCAATAAAAAACTATTAAATTATGCCAAACATACACAATTGAACCGCACAATATTTGGAAAAATTTTTGGTCATGCCATAAAAATTTTTTGACCGTTCCCCATTGTGTTTGATATAATTACATCATTGCGTGGTGAAAAGTTATTGCAAATGATGCTTTCTTTCGTTTCAGGCAATTATTGTTTCCTAAAATCTAAAATACTGTAATTGTGAGCATTGGATTTTTTACCGGAACGGATTGTCGAATTTATTTTTTCCTAGGTAGGCAATGTCTATACGTTATGGCAGAACTTTTATG
>CAJFVQ010000059.1 GCA_904420535.1 Candidatus Cryptoclostridium obscurum | reverse complement strand
GACCGATGCCGCAGCATCGCGATTCATCGTTTCCACCATAGCAATCTCTTCTTCACTGGCCCGTTCAATGGCTTTCACTGAGCCGAAGTGCTTCAACAGAGCCTTTCTTCGTTTGGGGCCAATGTTTGGAATTTCATCCAGCACGGAACGGGTTTGGCCTTTGGTGCGCAAATTGCGATGAAAGGTAATGGCAAAACGATGGGCTTCGTCACGGATTCGCTGAATCAAATGGAATTCCGGGCTACCTTTGGGCAGCATCAAAGATTCCTTTTCATGGGGGAGGATCAATTCTTCCTCCCGTTTGGCCAGGGACACAAAGGGAATCTCCGAATGATATTTTTCCTTGATCTTCAACGTGGCACTCAGCTGTCCTTTTCCACCGTCAATAATAAACAAATCGGGGAAATGGGCAAAACCATCGGTCTTTCCCTGAGATTTTTCCTCCATACCGTGGCGGAAACGTCGGTCCAATACTTCGTTCAACGAGGCAAAATCATCAATACCCTCCACGGTTTTGATTTTAAATTTACGATATTGATCTTTTTTCGGCTTCCCGTCATGGAAAACGATCATGGAACCAACGGTATAGGCACCCTGAATGTGGGAAATATCGTAGCACTCGATGCGGTGGGGCGTATGCTTCAACCCCAAAGCCTTGCGGAGATTTTCCAGCGCCGTGGCGTATTCTTGATCGTCTTTCTTTTTGTTGCGGCGTTCCTCGTCCAGGAGTAGCGCGCCGTTTTTCTCTGCCAATTCCAAAAGACGGCGTTTCTCTCCCCTTTGGGGAACGAAAAATTTCACCCTGCCCCCTCTTCGCTCCTGAAGTACTTGACTGAGGGCCTCACTGTCCTCGGGCAATTCCCCAAGGCAGATTTCCGGGGGAATGACCCGGTCGCCGCCGTAGAAATCCGTCAAAAACGCGGTATAGATCTCACCGAGGTTACTGCCTCCACAACGAGTCACGTAACGGTGTTCCCGTCCCAACAGTTTTCCCTGGCGCACAAAAAAGGCAGTAATGACCGCATCATCACCATCGCGGTGTACCGCCACCAAATCGCGGTCGTCGTGGGAATTGGCAATACTGATTTTCTGCTTGGCCAAAACAGCATTGACAGCGTTGATCTTATCTCGGTAAAGGGCTGCTGTTTCAAAATCCAGTTTCTCGGCGCACTGCTCCATGGTGCGGGTAAGTTCCTTTTTCACATCATCGCCGTCACCGTTTAAAAAATCCTCCACGCCTTTGACCAGTTTGCCATAGCCTTCCGGACTAATCTTGCCCACGCAAGGAGCAGAGCAATTTCCCAAATCATAATTGAGGCAGGCGCGTCCCTTGGTTCTCCCCGGCTTGATTCCGCAGTTCCGCAAGGGGAACACGCGACGGATTACATCGACGGCTTCGTTCATGGCGGTGACATTCGTATAAGGGCCGAAGTATTTGCTGCCGTCGTTTTTATAATACCGCGTCACCAACAGACGGGGATACTCCTCATTCAGGGTCAACTTTAAATAAGGATAGGTTTTATCGTCTTTCAGCAGGATATTATAGTGGGGACGATGGAGCTTGATGAGATTGCATTCCAAAAGCAGGGCTTCCGCAGGAGAATCCACCAAAATATATTCGAGATCCCGGGCTTTTTCCCGCATGGCCAAGGTTTTCGGAGCCATGTTTTTGCTATCCTGAAAATACGAAGACACGCGGTTTTTCAAACTCTCGGCTTTTCCCACATAGATAATATTGCCGTCGCCGTCCCGAAAAAGGTAGACCCCGGGACGGGTGGGAAGGTGCTTCAATTTTTCCTGCCAAAAAGCTTTGTCCATATTTGCTCGTCCTCCAAAACGCCGCAAAATTTTTTGCTTCCCTTATTTCATGTACAATTTATCTTTTAAGAATTGCCCCGTATAAGAATTTTTGTTTTCCGCAATTTCTTCCGGCGTTCCCCGAGCCACGACAGTGCCGCCGCGATATCCTCCTTCGGGGCCCAGATCAATGATATAATCGGCGGTTTTGATCACATCAAGGTTATGCTCGATCACCAGTACGGTATTGCCCTGATCCACCAAACGCTGTAAGACCTCTAACAAGCAGGCAATATCCGCAGAATGAAGACCGGTGGTAGGTTCATCCAAGATATAAATGGTGCTGCCCGTGGGACGTTTGGACAATTCCGTTGCCAGCTTCACCCGTTGGGCCTCGCCTCCCGAAAGGGTGGTGGCGCTTTGCCCCAGCTGAATATAGCCCAACCCCACATCCTGCAAAGTTTTTAATTTCCGATAAATTTTAGGGATGTTTTCAAAAAACGCTGTGGCTTCATCCACCGTCATATCCAATACGTCTGAAATGCTTTTTCCTTTGTAGGTTACCTCCAAGGTTTCGCGGTTATAGCGTTTGCCTTTGCAGACTTCACAGGGGACGTAAATATCGGGTAAAAAGTGCATTTCTATTTTAATGATGCCATCACCTTGGCAGGCCTCGCAACGGCCGCCTTTGACGTTGAAGCTGAAACGGCCTTTTTGATATCCTCGGGCCCGCGCCTCCTTGGTTTGAGAGAAGATATCCCGAATCAAATCAAAAACTCCGGTATAGGTGGCAGGGTTACTGCGAGGAGTGCGGCCGATGGGGCTTTGGTCGATATTGACCACCTTATCCAAGTGCTCCAACCCTTCGATGGAAGCGAAGTTTTCCGGCTGCAGACGCGCGCGGTTCAAACGATAGGCCAGGGTACTGTAAAGAATTTCATTGATGAGGGTGGATTTCCCCGAGCCGGAAACGCCGGTGACGGTGACGAAAATTCCCAAAGGAATCTCAACGTCAAGGCCCTTCAGATTATGCTTCGTCGCCCCTTTGATCTGAATGGACTTTCCCGTCAAGGGACGGCGTTGGGCCGGCACGGGGATCTTCATACGCCCCGAAAGATACTGCGCGGTGACAGAATCTTGATGTTTCATAAACTCTTTCGGAGGACCTGCCGCCACCACATAACCGCCGTTGACTCCGGCGGCGGGGCCGATATCGATAATATAATCCGAGGCCAGCATCGTATCCTCGTCATGCTCCACCACGATAACGGTATTGCCCAGATCACGCAAATGCTGCAATGTGGCAATGAGCCGTTCATTGTCCCGTTGGTGTAATCCGATACTGGGCTCATCCAAAATATAGAGTACTCCCATCAGGGAGGAACCAATCTGGGTGGCCAGACGGATGCGTTGAGCTTCCCCGCCGGAAAGGGTGCCTGCGCTGCGAGACAAGGTAATATAATCCAGCCCCACATCTACCAGGAACCCCAAACGGCTATTGATCTCCTTCAACACCTGTTTGGCAATGAAGGCTTCCCGCTCTGTCAGCTTTAGTTCCTGAAAAAAACGGCGGGCGTCACCGATGGACATATCGCTGACTTCTTTGATATTCTTACCGCCGACGGTCACGGCGAGGCTTTCATCTTTCAACCGCGCGCCGTGGCAACGAGGGCAAGGCTTAAAAGACATATATTTTTCCAATTCTTCCCGAATATAATTGGAATTGGTCTCCTTATGGCGGCGCTCATAATTATTGACGAGTCCCTCCCAGTTGGCATGGTAGATATTTTGCGAACCGTCCCGATGATCATAGGGGACCTGGATCTTTTTGCTGCCAATACCGTAAAGGAGCACGTCCATCTGTTTTTTGGTGAGATCCTTGATAGGCGTGTCCAAAGAAAAATGATATTCTCGCGCCACGGCTTTTAAGATCTGGTTATACCAGCCGTGCATATTGCCGATGTTTAAGGTCACGATGGCGCCTTCGTTGATGGAAAGGTTTTTATCGGGGATGATGAAATCAGGATCAATCTTCATGGTATACCCCAAGCCGTCGCATTCCGGGCAGGCGCCGAAAGGATTATTGAAGGAGAACATTCGGGGCGTCAACTCTTCAAGGCTGATGCCGCAGTCCACGCAAGCGAAATTTCGGCTAAACGTTAAGGCTTCACCGCCGATGACATCGGCGGTCACGAGGCCGTTGCCGTAATTCAATGCCAATTCCAGGGAATCCGCCAAGCGGTTTGCCACGTCCTCTTTGATGACCAGACGATCGACGACCAGTTCGATGGTGTGTTTTTTCTGTTTTTCCAGTTTGATGTCTTCGCTGAGATCTCGGATTTCTCCATCGACACGCACGCGAACAAAACCATTTTTCCGCGCGTCTTCAAAAAGCTTCTGAAATTCCCCTTTGCGGCCCCGGGCCATGGGAGCGAGGATCTGCAATTTCGTCCGCTCCGGAAGGGCCATCAACGTATCGACGATTTGTTCCACGGTTTGCTGGGTAATGGGCTTGCCGCATTGGGGACAATGGGGATGCCCCACCCGGGCGTAAAGCAGCCGAAGGTAATCGTGAATTTCCGTTACAGTACCCACCGTGGAACGCGGATTTTTGCTGGTAGTTTTTTGGTCAATGGAGATTGCCGGGGAAAGCCCTTCAATATAGTCTACATCGGGTTTTTCCATCTGCCCCAAAAAAAGTCGGGCATAGGAGCTAAGGCTCTCCATATAGCGGCGTTGGCCTTCGGCGTAGATGGTATCGAAGGCTAAGGAACTTTTGCCGGAACCGCTTAACCCCGTAATCACCACCAGCTGATTGCGGGGAATTTCGATATCAATATTTTTTAAGTTGTGCTCTCTGGCACCTTTGATCAAAATATTTTCACGCATAGTTATCTGTTTCCTGTTCCGTTGTGATGGCGGCGCTGCGGCCTTGCGTACGAAGCTCCATAATCATATCCCGCAGCTCCGCCGCTTTTTCAAAGTCAAGCCGTTTGGCGGCCTGTTTCATTTCTTTTTCCAGCGACGCAATGATCTTTTCCCGTTTTTTCTTGTTTTTCACCAATTCCGAAAGTTTCTCTTTTTGATCCTTTTCTTCATAAGAAATTCCCAAGGTATCGCGGATATCTTTGATGATAGTCTTCGGCACGATGCCGTGTTTTTCATTGTATTCCATCTGAAGCTTGCGGCGGCGTTCCGTTTCCCCGATGGCCTTGGCCATGGAATCGGTGATCTTATCAGCATACATGATCACCAGTCCTTCGGCGTTCCGGGCAGCACGGCCGATGGTCTGGATGAGCGAACGCTCCGCCCGGAGAAACCCTTCCTTGTCGGCGTCGAGAATGGCCACCAAAGAAACTTCGGGGATATCCAACCCTTCCCGAAGAAGGTTGATCCCTACCAGAACATCGTATTCGCCTAACCGCAGGTTGCGGATGATTTCCGTCCGCTCCAGGGTTTTCACGTCATAATGAAGGTAATTTACTTTGATGCCGGATTCCTTTAAATACTTTGTCAAATCCTCGGCCATGCGCTTCGTCAAAGTCGTAACGAGAACCCGCTGATTTTTTTCAATGCGAAGTCGGATCTCCGCCAACAAATCATCAATTTGGCCTTGGATGGGACGCACCTCCACTTTGGGGTCGAGGAGTCCCGTCGGACGAATAATCTGTTCCGTAATGGCGGCGCCCCTGTCCAATTCGTAATTGCCCGGCGTCGCTGAAACGTAGACAATCTGATTGACTTTCTGTTCAAATTCTTCAAACTTCAGCGGGCGGTTATCCAACGCCGAAGGCAGGCGGAAACCGTATTCAATCAAAGTTTCTTTTCTGGCGCGATCGCCTTTATACATGCCGCCGATCTGAGGGATCGTCACATGGCTTTCATCAATGAAAAGGAGATAATCCTTGGGGAAAAAATCCATCAAGGTATAGGGGGCTTCCCCTTCTTTCCGTCCGGTAAGATGGCGGGAGTAGTTTTCAATCCCCTGACAATAGCCGACTTCCTGCATCATCTCCAAATCAAAACGAGTGCGCTGCTCCAGGCGCTGGGCTTCCAATAATTTATCATGCTCCCTCAAAAAACGCAACCGATCGTCCAATTCATCTTCAATGGCCACTACGGCTTGTTTCATTTTCCCTTCCTCGGTCACATAGTGGGATGCGGGAAAAATCATGGTATGTCGAAGATTGTGGAGAATCTCCCCGGTTACGATGTCCGTTTCCACAATGCGTTCAATCTCATCGCCAAACATCTCTACCCGAATGATCTTATCGGAATATGAGGCGGGAAAAATTTCCAAAACATCGCCCCGCACCCGAAACTCACTGCGATTTAAATCCATATTATTGCGGTTATACTGAATGGCTACCAGTTTTTTCAAAATCTCGTCTCGGGAGATCTCCTGCCCTTCCCACAGACTCACGGCCATGGTGCTGTAATCCTCCGGAGATCCCAACCCATAAATCGCCGACACGCTGGCGATGATAATAACGTCCCGCCGTTCAAAGAGAGCCGCCGTGGCGGCGTGGCGTAATTTTTCAATTTCATCGTTGATGGAGGCATCTTTTTCGATATAAGTATCGGTACGGGGAACGTAAGCTTCTGGCTGATAATAATCGTAATAGGAGACAAAGTACTCCACTGCGTTTTCGGGGAAAAATTCTTTGAATTCTCCGCAGAGCTGGGCCGCCAAGGTTTTATTGTGGGCAATGACGAGCGTGGGACGGTTCATTTTGGCAATCACATTGGCCATGGTAAAAGTTTTTCCGGATCCGGTCACACCCAATAAAATTTGATCCCGCTCCCCTTGATTGATGGAACGAAGCAATGAATCAATGGCAGCACCTTGGCCGCCGGCGGGTTGATACGGAGCGACAAGTTTAAATTGATCCATAATAGATTCCTTTCATTCATAAAATTAGGGAAGCACCACAAAGGCGGATTGACCATCCGCCTTTGTGATTCAAAATATCCTTATGTTCCATCAATTTTTAATCGTTGATTTACCGTTCTTCTTCCCATTGTAAGACATCGCCGGTGGCAGCGTCAATGTCAAATTCATATTTTACCTGATCATAAATTAACTCGCCTTCATAAATATCTCTGCCATCATCCCTTTCAAGGTGCATGCGAACGTCAGATTCGGTGGCCCCGGGAACCCTTTCCAAAACAATGGCCATGGCTTCATCTTCTGTAATAGTACCGTCACTTGCTGCATCACTACTACCGTTACCGGTGCTGTCGCTTTGCCAAAAATCATTTTCAATTTCCGAGTCGTAACTACGGATATCTCCGGTGGCTGCATCGATATCGTAATCATATTCCTGATTACCGGCATAGAATTCTACTTCGTACTCTTTCACGCCGTCATCATTGCTCAATTCGACTCTCTGCTGGGTAATATCACTTTCGTTGACTCCTGCATGCTCCAAAGCAATTTCCAAGGCTCTATCTTGACCGATATCATCTTGACTTCCCGTAGATCCGTTATTCTGCGAACAAGCGGCAAGGGCGACAATCGCAAAGCAACACATAAAAATCAACACCATTTTTTTCTTCATAATTAACACTCCTTTTCTTTTGTATCTTTGTCCGCAACGTAAGCAATGCCATCACAAAGAATAATCAAATATTTGTTCTTTTTCACTTAGCATATTATAGCACAGAGATATGCACTAAGTCATGAAAAAATCTTTTGTTTTTTATTAGATTTTCATTAAATTATAGTAGATTCTTAACATTGTTTTATGGTATTCTGAGATAAAGTGGGGGAAAATTATGACGAAAAAAAACGATAAATCATATGTTTATATCATCCAATGCATGGATCTGACATATTATACGGGAGTTACCAACCATATTTCTCGCCGGTTCAGGGAACATGCCACCGGCGGTGCAAGGGCAGCACGCTACACAAAAAACCATGGCGTTTTAAGGCTTTGCTGCTATTGGGAAGCGCCTTCCCGCAGCGCCGCAATGAAGTTGGAATACGTAATCAAACAGCTGAGACGATGGCAAAAAGAAGATCTGATGGCTCATCCCGAGACTTTGGGAACTATTTATGCAACGAACTTAAAAGGTTTTTCGTTCACCCACCATACAGAACTGCCTTCCAAAACAAACGATTGCAAACAACACACCACCGCTGGAGAAGAGCCGTCAACGGCTCATTAGGATCAAGCCAAAAACACAAATAGCCATCCCTGCTAATTGTTTGAAGGAAAGGGCTTCTTTATACAATAAAATTCCTACAAATAGCAAAACGCAGGCGAGACTAATATTTGCCACCAGTGAAGCTGTACTCACTTTCCAACCGGCGCGGTAAATGCTGATATAGCCAAATTCCAAAGCTACGACAGAAATCCCCAATAAAAATGAGGTCCAGTTGGCTTTTGAAAACTCTGTCAAAAGATTTTTTTGTTCTCCCGTAACAAAGAACATCAGCAGCGATAAAGCCGCTGCCACCAGATAAGTAATGGTCAAAGAAGCAAAAGGGTCGATTCCTTGAGGCGTTGATTTTGTGCTGATATTATAAAAGGTATTCGCCCCAACCACAATCAAAATGGGCCAAAGATAATTCCACATAAAGCCCTCCCGCAATCTTTCGTCTGATATGCTTCTAATGTGATAATGCCACAATAAACACATAATCTATCATAAAACAACGCCGCCGAAAATACAAGATGTATTTTCGGCGACATTATTTTTCAAACGACGGAACATCTTCCCAATCGCCGCTCCTACTGTTTTCGTTCCGCATGAATCAACGGTTAACCACTGCTTGGAGGACTTCATTGGCGACGCTTCCCGCAACTCTGCTGCCGCTGCCACCATTTTCTACCAAAACAATGAAAGCATAAGGCGCGTCCTCATTGCGGAGGAAGCCGGCAAACCAGGCGTTGGGTTCCAAATCGCCGCCAACTTCGGCAGTGCCGGACTTGGCACAAAGGTCAAGGCCTGGATAATTCCCTTCTCCGTAATTAGTAACGACATTATTATGCATCAACTCCGCCAATTCATCGGCAGTAGATTCGGAAATAAGCCGCTTAGTATGTTTTTTCCACGGAATTTGCAGAGGAATTCCCCCTTGGGTTCTGACAGAATGAATTAAATCCGGAACAACCGCACGACCGCCGCTGGCAATGGCTCCCATATAAGTCAACATCGTACAAGGATTGATCAAATCTTCATACTGACCAATCCCTGCCCAGGCAAGACTGGCGTCATCATCATCGGGAAAAGTAAATTTCCCTTTGGCCGTATTGATTCCATTAATCGAACGACTGGCGGTAAGGCCCAGATCCTCCACGTATTGGGTCATGACTTCGCTGCCCACTTCCAATGTGAGTTCCCCAAAAGCGCAGTTACAAGAAACAGACAAAGCCCTGGCAATATCTACAGTACCATGAGCGTTGGGGCAAGTGATCACGTCATCTCCTAACTGCAATTCCCCGGTACACTCATAAGTCCAATCGTAAATATCATCTTTATTGTCAATGGCCGCCGCCAATGTCACCAATTTAAAAATGGAGCCCGGCACAATGGCGCCGCTCAAAAAGCGGTTGAGGTACAAGCCGGAATCGTCGTCGTCATCAAGGGTAGGGGGGTCCAAAGGATCGTAATTGGGAGAGCTTACCATACAAATGACTTCGCCTGTTTCGTAATTATAGACCCCCACCATACCGCTTCTTCCGTCCAGAGCCTCGTTGGCCACGCGACAAACCTCGTCGTCGATGGAGAGATAGAGGTTGCGGCCGCGCCCCGTGAGGGAATAGGTGCCGGTAATGAGGTTGTATCCCGTCAATTTATCGGCAAAAGAGGTCACAGCACCATTGCCAATATTGCCATCTACGTCGCCGACGGCGTGAATGGTGGCGCGCCGTACTGCGGCGCTGTCGCTGTAAGTCGTTCCCTCTTCGCTGTTTTCCAAAAGAAGGTCGCCATCAACATCGTAAATGGAACCCCGGATCAAGTTACCGTTTTGATAGAGATGTCTGTTGGCAGCAAAGGAGGCCCAATCATCGCCTTTGGTAATATATTGGAAGATAAAAAAGGCCAGACCCAAAAGGAGCATTCCTGCCAATACCAAGCAAAGGATGGCCCGTTTTTCCAATTTTTTCATATTTTCTTTCCTCCCAACTCTCGTTTACTGGGAAGCCGTATGGCAAAACTCGCGTTTTGCCTCGTGTCCGCCGCCTTCAAATAAGCCAGCATTCCCCAAGAAACCATCATACTAGTACCACCATTAGAAACAAAGGGGAAAGTTACGCCGGTTAATGGCAAAATATCAACGGAACCGAACACGTTCAAAATCGTTTGGAACAATAACATTGAAGTCGCGGCGCAAGCCGCAATAGTATAAAAGGCGGAACGTCCTGACACAATGGACTTTACAGCGAAAACCGCCAACGTCACAATACAAAGAACCGCCAGAATCGCAATGATAAGGCCCCATTCTTCATTAAGCATACCAAATACCAGATCCGTATCGGCGGCGGCAACACTCTGAAGCCAACCGTCACCTCCACCCACTCCCACAAGGCCGCCGCTGGCTGAGGCCGACATGGTACGTGTTTGCTGGTACCCTGTGGTACTAGCATATTCCCAGACATGCCCCCAAGCCGCAAAGCGGCTGGCGATGTAGGGCTTAAATCGCAAGATCATCATACCGCCAAAAACAGCAGCCCCCACAATCAACACCAGTTTGGAAAAATCACCGCTGCGGAGGAAGGAGATCACCAGGAAAGTAATGAAAAAAATAGCCGCTGTCCCAAAGTCCCCCATGAGGGCGAGACACCCCAGACAGAACCCGGAAAAAATAATAAAGACCGTAAGGTTCCCCTTTTGGAACAGTTCGTCCAGCGTCGCGGCGCCGGCAAAGATAAAGAAAAGCTTCACCACCTCTGAAGGCTGAATAGAAAAACCGGCAAAAGAAACCCAATTTTGCGCACCATACTTGGTGGTACCGAAAACAATATTAATCAATAACAGGATCACGCTAAAAATAATTAAAGGCCAGCGAATTTTTTTGGCCCGGTTGAGATCCCTCAGATACCAACAGAGAACCAAAAATATGCCGATCCCAAGCAAAATTGCGACTAGCTGTTTGAATACAGCGTCGGGATTGGATGAGGCCGTAATGGCCAGACTCAACGTAGATAGGAAAAAAGCAATGGTCTCCATCTCAAACCCCACCCGGCGAAAGGCCCGAAGCACGATAAAGTAAAGCCATTCCACCGCAGCCAAACCCAGAATGCAGAGAGGTACAGAAGCGGGACATTCTTCGCCCAAAGCAACAATAAACTGCAAGGCAGTGAGAATCTGAAACACAGTAAGGGCAATCAGAGAAGACCAGGGAGAAACGGGACGGCCCAAACGAAAACGCCGTTTGACATTGCTGCGCTTTTCCTTGACGGTGACGGGAAGTAACATAAAATTAACGCCGCCAAGGCTTAACGTATCGCCAATTTTTACAGGTGTGGGACCAGTCACCTCGACGCCGTTGACTTTTGAGCCCACTTTAGATCCTAAGTCGTTATAAGTCCAATTTCCCTCGGCATCCCGCACAAGGGTTCCATGATTTCTCGACACACTGGGGAAATTGATTACCACATCGGAACTGGCAGCACGGCCCAATACATTTTCCCAATGGGTTAAGGCTTCGTTGCTGCCGTTGGGGAATCCCAAATAAGCCCAAATCTCTGAAGGATTTTCCACTTGGAGCAGGGAACGAATGGATTTAAATAAAATAAAAATCGCCAAAAAGGCCAGGACCCAACGAACGCCGAAGGTATACCAATTACCAATCCAGGGATACGCCTCAAGCAGAGACAGAATGGGGGTCAAAAACAATGATTGATCCACCTGAGGACCTCCTTCCAAAAAATATGATTACATTAACGCTCAGAACTTTCCAGAGCCAGCAGAGCCTGTTTCTTTTCAAGTCCGCCGGCATATCCCGTCAGCGATCCGTTTTTGCCGATGACACGATGGCAAGGTACAATAATTGCCAATGGATTGCAATGGTTTGCCATACCCACGGCCCGGGTGGCTTTGGGACGACCAATGGCAACGGCAATATCGCTGTAAGTTCTCGTCTCTCCATAGGGAATCTCTTGCAGCGCTTGCCAAACTTCCTGCTGAAACTGGGTTCCCTTCATCTGCAATGGCAAATCAAAGACATTTCGTTGCCCCTTGAAGTATTCTTTCAGCTGTTTTTCTGTTTGCATTAACAACGGCGTTTGCTCCAAAGCAGCCACCGGTTGCCGACCGAAGGATACGGCAATCAAGGCATGATTTTCTTCCAATAGGGTCAAGACCCCCAAAGGTGTTTCAAAATGAGCGCCGTAAATCATACCGACATCTCCTATCCATGATTTTATATATCGTTTTATTATATCATAAAATCAAACAAAATCCCACCAACATTTGGGAAAGCATTCTTTCTTTGGTTGTTTAACGTCAACGAATATGAAAAAGTTCCTTTATGAAAAATCATAACATATCACAGAGAACGCAGACCGCTCATAAGTTGCGGCTGCGTTCTCTGTGATATTTCTCTGTGATATATTACTTATGTTTTAAAAGATCTTATGGCAAAGTTTTTTGGAACAGAATAGCCACGATGCTATATAAACCACAGCGCTGATGGCGGCGACGATCCCGCAAGTCGTAGCCAAATGATCGAGAAGACTGATATGCAGCACCCGATTCAGAAATAATGCAATGACAGCAAAAAGACCTGAGGTTACGAGATAAGAAAGGATCAAACCAACCATACCTTTCTCTTCATCGAGAATAAAAGAGAGAGGGATGCTGATGCTGCCGGGTAAAAACGACATCATGACAGCAACGGAAAGATACAAGAGCAACTGTTCTCCGTCGAAGTCCTGTTTCCATATAGATACAACGACACTGAATAAAATCCCCAAGGCAATACCCACAAGGCCGAGCAACAAATACATGAAATACTTACTGGAGATAATCTGTGCCCGCGAAACGGGAAGCGTTGCGGAAAATTTATCCCATTGGGTGGTTTTGTCGTTTTGAATTGTCGTAACAGCAGTCATGCTCAGAGAAACGCCGGCAATCACCGTTAAGACCCAGGGAGAAACTAAAATCACCATACCGATACCAATGGCGACCATGGTAAAAAACATAATCAAAAGCCCCTCCCGAATGATAAGAAAATCCTTGAGTAACAAACCTTTCATGGCCGTTCCCCCTTTCCATAAAACAGCATGATATCATCGATGGTAGCTGGGTCAATGATGGTCTTGGGATACTTTTTCCCGGCAGCATCACGGTCGGCGACGAGAATATCCCATTCATAATCCTGTTTGCGCCAAGCAACGATGTCTTGTTGATCAATGGCGGCAAATTGCGCGGCGCCGCATTTGATAATTCCATAACGATAGATTAATTCATCTTTGGACTTGGAAAATATGATTTTGCCCTCATGAAGAAAGACAATATAATCGGCAACCTTTTCCAAATCACTGGTAATATGGGAAGAGACCAAAATAGAGTGGTTTTCATCTTGAACAAAGTCTAAAAATATATCCAAAATATCATCCCGCACCACAGGATCCAGGCCGCTGGTGGCTTCATCCAAGATCAGAAATTCAGAATGATGCGATAGAGCAACGGCGATAGACAATTTCATTCGCATTCCCTTGGAAAATTCTTTGAATTTTTTCTCTTTCGGTAGAGATAACTGTTCTAATAAGGAAAAATAAACGTCTTCATCCCAGGTTTCATAGATCCGTTGAAAGACCGTGTTCAATTTGTCCGGAGATAAGGCGCCGGGGAAATTGCTGCCGTCAAAAACAACGCCGATCCGATTGCGGGTCGCGGCATCCATTTCCTCTTCCGTTTTTCCCAATAGGGAAATACTGCCGGCATCTTTTTGAATCAAACCAAGAATGGCCTGAATCGCAGTACTCTTTCCCGCTCCGTTTTCACCAATTAAGCCCACAATCGAACCGCGAGGAACACAAAAAGAGATATGATCCAATGTAAAATCGCGGTATTGTTTTGTCAAACCATCAACGACTAACGCATTTTGTTCCATCATCAATCCTCCTCATAGAAAAGCTTTAAAAGCTCCTGAAGTTTTTCAAGGGAAATGCCGCTCGATCTGGCGATTTCTGCGGCTTCTTGTAAATGCTCTTCTGCTTTGCGCTGTTGCTCTTCCTGATAAAAATTCTTATTGAGCGTGGACACGAAACTACCACGACCCACTGTTGTTTCGATAAAACCATCCCTCTGTAAATCTTCATAAGCCTTTTGCACTGTAATCACACTGACGTGAATGGATTTTGCCAGGGAACGCATGGAAGGAATGGGATCACCCGCCCTCAATTCCCCGCTCATAATCATTGCCTTAATTTGAGATGTGATCTGTTCATAAATGGGCTTGCTCGTGTTGCTGCTTATGATGATCTCCAAAAGACTCCCTCCTTTTCTCTTTTCTCTTTTCTCTTTTGATAAATGATCGTGTCTGTCCGCAGACCATTCCCTCCACTCTGTTCTCATTTCCTGAGAATTTGGCGCTTTGCCTTTGGTCCGATTAATTGATCTATATTGTGATTATTGAACAAGTACAATATATCACACGCAAAAACAATTGTCAAGAAAATTTTCAAAAAAATGCTGCAGTCTATCAAAATAAGACAGCACCCGTACGGATGCTGCCTTACAAAATCGCTTTCTTTTTTAATCAGATCAGAAAGGAACTTTTATTCAGACACAACGCTGATTCTTTCTTGGATATGATTGCCTTTGACTGCTTCGTCGATCATGGCAATGGCATAATCGGCATAGCTAATGACACTTTCTCCTTTGGAATTCAATACCAGTTCTTCACCGCCGAGGATGTACTTCCCGGTTTTTTCGCCTTCGGCTTGGAAATCTCCCGCGGGACTGAGGTAGGTCCATTGTACATCATTTCTTTGACGAAGTTCTCCCAAAGCTTTAGCCATGGCAGCAGCAAGGGGTTTGAAAGCATCGGGGAAATCGGATCCATCGGCCACACAAGCGGTGTGCTCTTTATTGACATACAGACTTCCTGCACCGCCCACCACCAACAAACGTGTGGAAGAGCCGCTGAGAAGGTCACAAAGCTTTTTCAAAGAGGTGCTGTGAAGAGGAAGGGTATCCTCAGTCCAAGCGCCAAAGGCGTCGATAACGACATCAAAGCCTTCGAGATCTTCGACCGTCAGATCAAACAAGTCTTTTTGGATCACCTTTTGGGTAGCGCTTTGGTTCTCTTCCCTAACAACAGCTGTGACATCAAGCCCTCTTGACACCGCTTCTTTCACAATCAATTTTCCTGCTTTTCCGTTGGCACAAATTACCGCAATTTTCATTTTAACAGCCTCCTGTCAATAAAATATTTATAATGTAATAATCGTTATTACAACTTATGGCCATATCATATCACGGCTTTATTGTAATGTCAATAGTTACAACTAGATTTTTTCAAAAAATTTTTTTGTTCCACAGGTTCTATTTTTTAAAAAGGAAATCGCAAAAAGATTTTACAAATATCCGCGATCAAAGAAAAAAGCCATACTCCTTAACGGAATATGGCTTATGAAAGACTAAGAACATGCAATCTTAAAAGTATTTGAAATGTTATAGATTGTTTTGCGCAATATAAGTTTCTGTATCGCGAATAATATCGGCCACAGTAATGGCTTTCATTTCCTGCTCCATGGCATTTTGAATCCGCTCCAGCTTGTCATCGAGAACGCGATGGATATTGCGCCCAACAGGACATTGCAAAGACGGGTTCTCATGAAAATGAAAGAGTTCCCCATGTTCCACACAGTCCACAGCCTGATAAATGTCAAACAGAGTGATTTCTTCCAAAGGTTTGGCAACGGCAGCGCCGCCGCTGCCCCTGGTAACGGTGACGAGCCCTGCTGCTTTCAGTTGGGACAACAGTTTTCTGATAATCACCGGATTCACATTCACACTGGAAGCGAGAAATTCGCTTGTTATTTTATAATCCTTTTCAAAGGTGGCGATGCAAGCAAAAATATGAATCGCAATCGTAAACCTACTTGAAATTTGCATCTTACCCTCCCCTTTCTTCCTCTGTATCAGTATACCATGCCATTGTTGTAATGTCAACAACTACAACAGATGATATAAAATCATAAAAAAGCAGGTCGACCATATGCCGACCTGCCAAAAATTCTCATGGCTTATTTCAAATATTCCAGCAATGCTGCTTCCTGACGAGACCCCAAACCCTTGATTTTACGATTTTCATCAATACCGATACGATCCATCAATTCTTTGGCTCTCACTTTGCCGATTCCGGGCAAAGATTCCAAAACATATTTGACGCGCATGCCGCCAACAATATCGTCGTCTTTTTTATCAATGACGTCTTTCATCGTCATAGCTCCTGCTTTCATTTTTTCTCGCAGTGCTGCACGATCCTTTCTTACTTGCTGTGCTTTCTGTAATGCTTTCGCTCTTTCCTCAGGAGTAATTTTAGGTACTGCCATGTAATTTGCCTCCGTTCTAATCAGTAGTTAGTCCTCATTATACACCCTATTTCGCCATTTGGGAATACCTGAAATAAAAAAAATCATCAAAATACTGCGGTTTTTTCAAAAAAAATCTCAATGAGGACTTCTAAGAATAAGCGTACCCGACTTGACGCGATTTTATAAAGAGGGTAAAATCAAATTATCACCAATTTTTCAAATTCTACGGAGAATCACATATGTATGACAGTTTTATCTTTGATCTTGACGGAACCCTTTGGAACGCCACAGCCAACGTGACAAAAGCGTGGAATGTTGCAGTCAGCAAGAGCCGTCCCAATACGCCGCCATTGACGGAGAAAGACGTAACAAAGATTATGGGACTCACAGAAAAGGAAATTCCTAAAGTTTTATTTCCCGATTTAGACGAAGAAGAAGGGCTGCGAATCATGCGCCAGTGCAACCTTGTGGAACAGGACTTTTTAACAGAATACGGGGCAGTACTTTACAATGATCTGGAAGAAACCATTGAGGCCTTGAGCCGACAAGTACCACTATTCATCGTCAGTAACTGCGGGCACGGATACATTGAAGCATTTTTAGATCATTACCATCTCTGGAATTATTTTCAAGACTTCGAATACTTTAGCCGCACCCAGCGGCCAAAAGGCGATAATATTCGCCTTGTGATGGAACGAAATCAGTTAAAAAAACCCGTCTACATCGGAGACACCATGGGCGACTACCATGCGGCGAAGGCTGCAGGAATCCCCTTTATTCATGCTGCTTACGGTTATGGAACCATTGACGATCATACGGTTCCCGTAATTCAAGGTCTATCGGAACTCTTGCTCTGGTTAAAATAGGAGCGAAAGGGAAGCCCTCTGTTTCCCCATGGCTATGCGGAACTCCTCTCCTGTTGATTGTTGTCCGGTGATAAAAAATCTCTGCAATAAAACTATTGCAGAGATTTTTTATCGTTTTCGTCGGAACCCAAGTTCGATAGATAGGAAGAACCGACATTTCAATTTCTAAGCCATTGCAATTCTCTCCTTAAGGCGCCGTTCGTGAATCTATTTACGGACAGTTTGTTCCGGAACGGAATTTTGGACAAAATGATATCTCACCCTTTCCGTGATAATTTGAGCACAAACGCCGGTAAAGGCGCCGGCAAAGCAACCAGATACCAGGAGGAATGGCAAATAAGCGATGAGTCCAGGGGCACCTGTGAGCAATATTGCAACGGAGATCTGACCGATATTATGAAGCACAGCGCCGATGACACTGGCGATCCACAGATGATTTTCGTCGATGATCTTTCGCAGCGGCAGCATACCCCCTAAGCAAAGCATACTCCCGGTGAAGCTGTAAGCCAAAGCCATCATATTGCCGCTGAACAGGGCGGCAAGAAAAATCCGCGCAAAAACCACAATCATCACTTCTCTGGGCCGATAGTGATAAACGGCATAAACCGTAATGATATTGGCAAGGCCTAACTTTATCCCTGGAATAGGAAAGGGATTGGGGATCTGAAGCTCCAAAACAAAAATAATCAGTGCGATCCCTGTCAACATAGCAAGTTGCGTCAATTTTTTCGCGTTCATTTTTTCTCCTTATTCGATCACGGCATCCGTTTCATCGGAAGCATTGTCAAATTCTATAACCAATCGATTGGGCAGGCAGACAATGGGAGCAGCGGAATCCAGCCATCCCATATGAACACAGGTCTGGTCGGGACAGTCCGCTTCCAAAACTCGGATTGCTCCATCTTCGATCTGAATGATGTTGCTTCGCCCCTCATATTCCACGGTAAAGGTTTGATCTTCTGCTGAGGAAAGATCAAAACGGTATAACACAGCGCCGTTCTGTACAATGCGAACCGACGGATCACTCTGGACACGCATTACCCATAGACCACCGAGGATGCCCAGGCACAGGATTACAACACAGACTCCCAACCATAATTGATTTTTTTTCATCGGTAGATCACATCCACTTCCTCATTGTCGGCAGGAGAAAATTGATCAGCAATCCCTTCTGTCACCGAAATCTCTCCCGTTGACGTTACAAGAATCATTTCAAAATCCTGTCGCTGCCGCCAAAAATTCACAGCACGATCTTGTCCCATAACAAAAAGAGAGGTGGAAAGGGCATCACATAATTTTCCCTCCGCCGCAATGACTGTTACAGAAGCCAAATCACTTTCCACAGGATAGCCGGTGACAGGGTCGATAATGTGGCCGTATGTTTTTCCATCTTCACCGATAAAGTAATTTTCGTAATTGCCGGAAGTCACAACAGCACAGTCCGAAACAGACAATACGCCAAGGTTCTCACCACCAAAAGGATCTTGCAGGCCAAGACGCCAAGGCATGCCGTCGGGCCTCATTCCTATGGTTTGAATGTTGCCGCCGAGGTCGACCAGGGCCGACAAGATACCGCGGTCCTTCAGCAGTTGAATAACGGTGTCGCCGGCATATCCCTTCCCTAAAGCGCCAAGATCCAGCATCATGTTAGGAGGCAGTTGTACCTGATTCTCATCTAAGCGAATCTTCTCATATCCCACCAGGGACAACATCTCTTGGATCTTATCGTCAGAGGGGATGTGATGCTCCTCTGTGGTAAATCCCCAGGCGCTGACGAGGGGGTAGATCGTAGGGTCCAAGGCGCCATTGGTTTCGGCAGCCATTTCCAAAGCAAAGGAAAGAATCTCCGCCGTTTCATCGCTGACCGTAACAGGGCTTCCGTTGCTGTGGTTGACTGCATAAATATCACTGTTTTCCTCTGTAACAGACCACAACGCTTCCAGTTCTTTCATTCTCGACTCCGCCTCTTCTAGGACGGAATCCGCTTGGTCCCCATAAGCGGTCATGGAAATATAAGTATTCATGGCAAAGAAACCGGCATTGGCTTCCCCTGCGATTTCTTCCGAGTCTTGATGGGAACAGGATACAAAGCAAACAATCAGAGCCGCCACCACAAATAAAAGTATCCTTTCTTTCATGATCTTTCCCCTTTAAAACTCTGTAGTTTTTTGCATCCTTTGGCAAGATAATGGCCAAGAAAGACAAAAAGGCCCATCACTGCGAGGTAATCAACAAAGAAAAAGAACAGCGGCTCCTCAAAATCAAAAAAGACAAATTCCGTTTGCAAGAACAGGTAGGTACCAATGCCCCGTTTAACAAAGGCATAAAGTCCGTAGGCCGCAATCATTACAGAAGCAATGCGTAAAATAGCAGTACGCCCAGGGGACGGCTTTGAGATTAGAGGTCCCATCCGTTTTATCATCACGCCCCAATGGAGGCCGAGATGGAAACTCATCAGGACAAATCCCCAGTAGGCACATAGCATATGCACGGTCCGGGCGATGCTTCTGCCACCGTCGATTTCCAAAAAATCAAAAACATAACGGGAAAGTACAATGCCGCTTGCCATAGAACCGATCATAGAACAAAAGATCAATGCGACCAAAAGCGTCTGTAAGATACGGTAGGGAGGATACGTTCCCCGGAATAGATTCTTGCTCCATCTCCAATTCATGATATGATGCAACACAAACAGCAGAAACATCCCCATACCGATCCATTCATGGGACTGCCGTCCCACAAGCTCAAAGGCAACCAACAATAATAAAAGGATCGTCAAACAACAGTCGATGGTCATTTTAAAAACTGTTTTCGAGGTCATTGATATCATTCTCCTATTCCCGAATAAAGTTTGTAAAAGTGACGGTTTCTTGTTTCGGTCTAGGGATGCCCAATGTCTCACCCATTTCTTTACATTTCAGATAAAAAGCCATATGATTCCCCAAGAACCGCATGGTTTGCAGTCCTTCCAGATCTTTTTCAACTTCTTCCGGCGTGGTGCCGTGAACAATATTCCAATAGCGGGAAGTGATAATGGGCATTTGTAACAAACCGAAATATTTATTGATCTGATCCCATGTGGCAGTGGTTCCCGCACGGCGGGCGGAGATCACTGCTGCTGCAGGCTTCAGAAAAAAGCGGTTACCGCCGCCGTTGCGGTCTGCGTAAAAAGCCCTGTCCAAAAAGGATGTCATGGCGCCGGAGGCCGCCCCCCAATGCACCGGAGTTCCGAACACAAAACCGTCATAATCGCCTGCGATTTTCAAAAAATCATTGACACTGTCTTCAAAAGCACACTGATTTCTTTCTTTACACGCTTTACAACCGATACACCCCCCAAGGGGATGGTTGCCGATCCAAAACATATCAGTGTCGATCCCATTTTCATTAAGAGCCTCGGAGACTTCGCAAAGTGCCCGATGTGTACACCCTTTCCGATGGGGACTGCCATTGGTCAATAACACCTTCACAATCATTCCTCCTTTACTTGCTTTGAGAAAGGATCCAGTCTAAGATCGCCCCATCCTCAAACACGACATTTCCTCCACCGTGGTATTGATAAATGCCACGGCTGTTAAAGTACTCGTTGTCCGGAATCTCCAGCTGTAAGACTTCAGCAATCTGTCCATCATTCCAACCCAGAGCCCGATATGCTCCATACAGGCCGTCATATGCGTCCCGCGCCTTTTGAGAACCGTAATACTCATCGTTTTCCGCCATAAAAATATAGACGGCAACATGTCCTTCTGCAACAGAAACAAACTCGCCGTCCCATTGAGAAGCGCCGTGGAGATAAGCGGCGTAAAGATCGGGGCGCATGGAAACCGCTTGGGACATGGTTTCCCCGCCGGCGGAATATCCGCACCCATAGACCCGGTGGGGATCAACGGCAAAATGATCTAAAAAATATTCCGTCAGTTCGATGGCCTGCCGCGCCGAAGTCTCCCCCCAATCAGTGAACTGGGCGGAAACAACGATCACATCCTCATCCACTTCCGTCCATGTTTGAAAGCCGCTCCATTCCACATTGCTCCCGGAGGACTCCTCGCCGAACCACATCATATCGTAGCCAGGTATCGTCACCACCAAGGGGTAACTACTATTTTTATTATAGGTCTCAGGCAAATAATAGCTGTAATGGATCTCCCCCTCGGCGCCATTCAACACCTGTTCCGTCACGAAGCCGGTTTGTATTTGTTCCGCAGCGTCCCCGTTTTCTTCATCGACGGAAGAGGAACCATTCCTCTGAGGGGAGCAACCGCCGAAGACAATGGGAGTAAGAAGGCAAACAGCAACGATAATGATCAAACGCTTCCCTTTCACGACGATCCCCCTTCCCTTCAGAATCCAAGTTCATTTAACCAGGTGGAGACGTTTTCCCCGGCATTTTCCACATCGTCTTCACTGATGGTGAATCCGTCCTCGATCACCGTGGCATTGGGTTCCAGTTCCTGAATCGTCTCGATGGTACGGGAAAGACCGCTGCCATTATGGACATTAAAAGGGATGATGGTCTTCCCAGAAAAGTCGTATTCGTCAAAGAAGCTATACAATGCCATTGGCATATCCCCCCACCAGTTAGGATAGCCGACAAAAATAGTGTTGTATTGGGCAAGGTCTTCGATATGGGAAGTCAGTTCCGGTCGGGCGTTTTCTTCTTGCTCTTCGGCGGCGTAATCGATCAATTCACCGCCATCGGCAGGGTACACCACAGAGGTACGAATGGAAAATACCTCCCCGCCAGTGGTATCTTGAATCATATCCGCAATCGCCCGTAGTCGTCCCACGGCTTCGCCGTCAACAGTACTGTAACTTGCCGAAGCAACGGCGTCAACACCGCTGTTTTCCGCTGCTGTAAAGTAGGCGATCAAAACATTTCCGTATTCCGTCTGTCCGTTGGCGACTTCCCCGCTCTCTTCAGAGGTAGTCGTCGTTGGGTTTTTCGTATCAGACCCCCCGCAGGCGCACAGGGAAACCATCGCCATTGCGACGAAAAAGAGGGAGGCAATCTTTTTAAAATTTTTCATATTGCTGTTCCTTTCCTATCACTGTTTATAAAAAAGCAGCAACCTTTGATGGGCTGCCGCTTTCTTTCTCATTTTTATTTGCGCTTGCCCATATTGGTCAGCATTTCCACCGTTGCCGGGTCGTAATGGGAGAAAAACAAACTTTCTCCTTCATCCAAATCGGCAATGGCTCCCATATCTTCGGCGCTGAGGGTGAAATCAAAGACGTCAAGATTTTGTTCCATACGTTCTTTGTGAACCGATTTGGGAATCACCACTACATCATTTTGGAGCAAATAACGCAAAGCCACTTGGGCCGAGGTTTTGCCGTATTTTGTACCGATCTCCGTCAAAACTTCATTGGAGAAGAAATCTTTCCGACCTTCGGCAAAGGGTCCCCAGGATTCATGCTGTACACCATACTTTTTCATAATCTCATGGGCTTGTTTCTGCTGCTGAAATACGTGAGTTTCCACCTGATTCACAGCAGGTGTGATCTCTACGAACTGGCAGAGATCAATGAGGCGGTCCGGATAGAAATTAGAAACACCGATGGCGCGTATCTTTCCGTCTTTATAAGCTTCTTCCATAGCGCGGTAAGTGCCGTAATAATCGTTAAAAGGCTGGTGGATCAGCAAAAGATCCAGGTAATCCGTTTGCAGTTTTTTCAAAGATTCTTCGATGGACGCTTTAGCGTAATCGTAACCGGCGTTGGAAATCCAGACTTTTGTGGTGATAAAGAGTTCCTCCCGAGGAACGCCGCATTTTGCCATAGCGCTGCCCACCGCTTCTTCATTGGCGTAAGCCTGGGCCGTGTCTATAGAACGGTATCCTGTACTGATGGCGTCCAATACACACTTTTCACATTCTTCATTGCTAACCTGATAAACACCGTAGCCAAGCAACGGCATTTTGACTCCGTTATTTAATGTTACATATTCCATATTGGAACCTTCCTTTCTGTCATTGGCTGTTTCCATTGTAATCGATATCGCTTCCCGGCGGAAGTCTCGATTGGTTACCCTCTCCCAACCAAAAGGTTGATACTGGGGGGATTCCTCTCTTCTATGGCTCAAATCATTTCCGTCATGATGATTACCCCATTCCGTGGCATTTCTCATAGCGAACAACACCCATTACCGATATTTCTGATTACTTTAAAAAATGGGAAGACTTTCGGCCCAGGCTGCTACATCCGAAGCACTGTCCGCCACATCATTGCGGGAAATGGCCAGTCCTTCGTCGCTGACTGTGGCATTGGGCTGCAGTTCAGCAATGGTATCTACAGTGCCGGAAAAGCCGCTGCCTCCATGAGGACAATAGGGGATGATAGTCTTGCCGGAAAAATCATATTCTTCGAGAAAAGAATAGACTGCCATTGGCATATCTCCCCACCAATTGGGATACCCCAAAATGATGGTATCGTACTGGTCCAAATTGTCTAGATGAGCAGATAATTCGGGGCGCGACTCGGCGTCTTGCTCTTCTGCAGCTTGATCTACCAGAGGATCATGATCCAAAGGATATTGCTGTACGGTTTCAATTTGAAATAGATCGCCACCTATGGTATCTTGAATGATACTTGCCATGTATTCGGTATTCCCCAAGACTTCACCATCGTTCACTACAATGCTGGCACCAGCAACAGCATTAACGCCACTGGTATCAACATCTTCGGGCATGGTAAAGTATGCAATCAAGATCCCCGCTCCATCGGCCTCCGCCGTCGCTCCTATTTCCGTTTCCGACGGCGTCGAGTCGCCGTTGCTGCATGCCGCGAAAGCAACCATCAAACAAAGACTCATTAATAACATACTGATCTTTTTCATGAAAATCCTCCAATTCTTTTTTGATTATGCCAAGACAGGCTGGTAATTATTTCTGGATCCTTCGCCGTAAACATAAGCTTCGATGACCTCATAGTCTGTATCTACGGAGCCAGAAGCGTCTACCGTGAAGGTAACAGATAGAATCATAGTATCCCGATCGGGACGGGAATTGCCGCCAAAGACGAAATTTCCCAGGGAATAAGCAATGGGAACGCCATTGTAGACCTCCACTTCCTGAAGAACATGGGGATGATGCCCAATGACAAGATCCGCACCTAAATCAACAGCCATATGACCCAGTTCCCGCTGCAAATCATTGGGCTCTTCCGATCCTTCTTCTCCCCAATGGAGGGAGACGATGACTACGTCGGCATTGTCTTTTGCCTCAGTCATGGTTTCGGTCAGTTCGGTTTTGATCTCTGTCGTGGTTCTGCCTTCTTCCAGGGGGCCGAGGGTATTGATGCCAATCATGGCGACGGTAACGCCTTTTATCTCATCATAGGCGATATTTCCGTAACCGAAGGTGGCAACTCCCGCATCCTCCAGCGCGTCCAAAGAATCAAGGTACCCGACCTCGCCGTAGTCATGAGAATGGTTATTGGCGACATTCACCGCTTCCACACTGCCTCGGGCATAAATATTAGCGTATTCCGGCGAACTTTTGAACCAAAACGCATTGTCCCCTTGATTGTCTTTATTCACTCGGGTCGTTTCATCGGTAAATACATTTTCAGAGTTGGCAATGGTCAAATCATCATTTTGGAGCACCGATTGAACTTGGGAGAAAAAGTAGTCCTGATCTTCTTCTCCCATGTAATCTTCGAAGCTGCCATTGAAGGAAAAACCGTACCCCGTGGCCAACACACAGTCGCCAATGGCGCTGACAGAGATCTGACGGGGTTCTTCCGTCTCGTCTGTTTTGGCAGTTTCAGCAGAGCAGATCTCCGCTTCAATGGGATATTTTGATGATAAAATACAGTTTTCAATGGAATTCATGGACGTTTCATAGGCGTCATCTGCCGGGGGATAAAACTGGGTCTCTACGGGATAGTCCGTCTCGTCAGTAAAATGCCACCATTCTGCTGAGTAGGGAATAAAACCTGCAGCGATCATGGCATCCTCGAGGAGACGGGCATTGGTTGCTGCCTCCGCATCAACATCGGAATAATCCCGGTCGGCCAATGCGGAAAAATTGTCAAATCCCGTAGGCATCGCAACTTCGTTTCCCTCCAAATCTACCAAAGTCAGATCAATACAATTCCCCCGGGAATGGTCGGAATAACCATTATAAGGATTGGCAATATAGGATGCGTCGGGCATTGCTTCCCAAAGTCGAAACTGGGCTTCGGTAGGACGGAAGGCATCCCAGATTTTCAGGGCATACCCTTCTTCCCGCAGGACATTGCTGACTTGCTCTAATTTTTTTACTGTCCCATAACGCAGATAGGCATCTTCAAAATCGTAAACCGCAGTACCGGTGATATTATCATCTGTCGCGTATTTTAGATCCACATAGATATCGGGAATATAGTCACGGATTAAAACAAATTCCCCGTCATCGGGGAGCGTCTGTTCCGTTTCCTCCGAAGTGCCTTTACCTTCCATATCGATGACAACATCTTCATCACTGACAGCCTGCTCTGCCGATGTCCCCAGGGAAGCGAAAGTAATGCAGCACACTAAGGCCAGGATCAAAAAAACAGGAATGAATTTTTTCATATTCTTCATAATTCACGCAACCTTTCTGTCTTATTGTGATCGGGAAGTTCTTCCAATATGATGGATGGAGTTCTATACTATTTTGTGCTTTACAAAAGTGATCTAATTGACTATAATTATCATACAAGTTGAACCTAACTTTAAGTCAAGTGTTAATTAGGAGGAGGTTTTATGTCATATTCCGTAAGTACTATGGCAAAGTTGTTGAATCTCGCGCCGTCGACCCTTCGCTATTATGATAAAATCGGCTTACTTCCCTTTGTAAAGCGTTCCGACGGCGGAATACGAATTTTTGACCACAGGGATTATGAATGGCTGCAAATTATCGAATGCCTAAAACGTACGGGTATGCAGCTGACGGATATCCAGAAATACCTTGATCTGGTCATGAAGGGCGATGATACCATTGAAGAACGGTTAGAATTACTTCAAAGACAACGGGAAATTGTCGAAAAACAGATGGAGGACTTACAGGAAACACTGGATACGTTGAATTTTAAATGCTGGTATTACGAAACAGCCAAAGAAGCGGGAACTACCGCGGTTCCAAGAGAGATGCTTCTGGAGGAGATCCCCGAAGAGCATCGGAAAATACGGGAAAAATTGACACGCATTCCGACGGTGGATTGAAGAGACTTCCTTTCCTCTAATTCTATGATTATTATAAAAAAATCGAGACTTCAGTAGAAGTCTCGATTCGTTTTTTAGTTTCAACCCAAAAGTTTCCGCTATATTCCATGATATATCTACACTGACTTAAAATCGTCTGTTGACCTTGAAAGAAAGACTAGCCGGCGATAAAGGAATTCCATTTCAGAGAAGCCCGGGAGATTTCTTTCTTCCAACCAAAACGCAAAATACCATTCCCTATTCTCTGCCTTGTTGGCCCACTCCAACTAGCGATCTGAACTTGGTGATCGCATTAAATCACGGTTTCATCACGAATCATTTGAATCCCTACGCCGTCGGGATCCTGTAAGAAAAAACATTCCATATCTTCTCCCAAAATCAAAGGGCCGGATAGCGAAAAGCCCCCCTCCTTCGCTTTAACCAAAAGCTCGTCAAAATTTTTAGTGCAAAGTCCCAAAGATACCCGACAGGTGCCCTCTGAAAGTGGCGCTTTCTCATTGTGGATCAATTCAATCTCTATCGAATCTTCATCGGAAAAAAATACGATCTCTGTGCCCTTTTGCGGTGAAAATGAACGGGTTTTGCGCAATCCCAAGAATTTCCCGTAAAACGATTTTGACTGTTCCATATCATGAACATGAATAGTACACCAAGATAATTTCATAATATGTTCCTCCATTTTTCATCGGACAGCGACCGAGAAATTTAATCCCGCAGAGGCTCCGCTGGCGATGGTTTCATTGATAACTTTGTTATATTTTACCATATCAAATCAAGGATGTCATACAAGAACATCAAAAAAGCACCGGCAATGCCGGTGCTTTTGAAACATATAAAACAAATAATAAGAAGAAAACCAACACTTAACGTTTGGAGAACTGGCTGGCTTTACGGGCTTTTTTCAAGCCGTATTTGCGTCTTTCCTTCATTCTGGGGTCACGGGTCATAAAACCTGCAGCCTTCAACGCAGGACGCAATTCGGGATCGGCTTCTACCAGAGCACGGGAAAGGCCATGACGAACGGCGCCTGCCTGACCCGAAATACCGCCGCCGTGAACGCTGGCGATAATGTCATATTTGGCTTCGGTGGAGGTAACATCCAAAGGCTGTTTTACCACCATAACCAAGGTTTTCTTGCCGAAGTAATCTTCCACGGATTTTTTGTTCACTTCGATATTACCTTCGCCGGGTTTTACCCAAACTTTGGCGATGGCATTTTTCCGACGGCCGGTGCCGTAAAATTTCGTTTCTGCCATTTATCTTACCTCCTTAAAAAGTCCAGACTTCCGGTTTCTGCGCCTGATGGCGATGTTCTTCGCCTCTATAAACACGGACCTTTTTCATGATCTGACGGCCCAAACGGTTATGGGGAATCATCCCTTTGATGGCCAATTCCATAGCCAATTCCGGTTTGGTTTCCATCAGTCTGCGGTAAGAGATGGATTTAATGCCACCGGGATAACCGGAATGATGATAATAATACTTCTGATCCAGTTTTTTGCCGGTGAGGATTGCTTTTTCCGCATTGATGACGATAACATGATCGCCGGTATCTATATGTGGAGTGAAAGTAGGTTTATGTTTGCCGCGAAGGAGACGAGCGGCTTCGGAAGCGACGCGGCCCAAGGGCTTGTCGGAAGCGTCCAAAACATACCATTTCTTTTCCACTTCACTGGGTTTTGCCATATAAGTGGTTTGCATGTTTTTTCCCTCCTAAGAGAATTTCGGTCATTTTTCAATCATAAATTGTCTCGTCCCATGGAAACTCACGGGGCAGAGTCCCATAGAGAGACACTATAATAGTTTAACCCATAGTTTTCAATTTGTCAAGAAAATCTTTCTCGTCATAGTAAATTTTTACAAGGTTCAGGCCTTGGGGTGGCGCTGTCAGCCCCAGCAGAGAGCGATCTCCTGTGGCAATGGCTCTTTCCGCAGTTTCCGGCGCAAGATGCCCCCGTCCCACATCCACTAAAAATCCTGTGATGCTTCGCACCATTTTGTAGAGGAAGCCTCTTCCCAAAAAATCAAAAATAATATCATCGCCACGCTTTTCAACAGTGATGGCATCGAGGCGGCGGACAAAATCGCTTCTGCCGCTATGGGCAGCGGTAAAGGCCTTAAAATTCCGGGTTCCCACCAAAGAGGGCAAAGCTTTTTTCATCCGGATCACATCGAGAGGCGGAACAAAATGCCAAACAAACAAGCGATCAAAGGGCATACAGATTTTACTGTTTCGCAGCGTATAGCGATAATGCTTCCCCACGGCATCATAGCGACAATGAAAATCTGGCGGTACTTCCTCCGCCTGCCAAACAACGATATCTTTGGGCAAAATACCATGAAGCGCCTGAGGAATCTTTTCCACTGGGATATTTCCCTCCAGAAAGAAGGTAGCCACCTGGCCTGTGGCGTGAACCCCGGCATCGGTACGGCTTACCGCCAGAAGAGAAACGGGATGCCCGGCAATTTTCTCCACCGCGGATTGCAGCGTCGCACCGATGGATACGCCATTGGGCTGTACCTGAAAGCCGCAGTAATTGGTGCCGTCGTAGGCGACGGTCAATTTAATTTGTCGCCGCTGTTTTTTTCCTTGCTCCATCAGATCCACCACCTTACCGCCGCCGCCAGAATCGTCAATGCCAGGCAAAACGCCATGGCCACGCCGTCGGCAGGCCGCAATTTCAACACGCGAAAAGTCGTGCGCCCCACACCGCCATGATAGCCCCGGGCCTCCATGGCCATGGCCAATTCATCGGAGCGGCGAAATGCGCCGACAAAGAGTGGTACCGCAAAAGCCGTCACATGGACACTGAGCTGGCGCCAATTCCTGACAGAAAAATCAGCGCCTCGGCTTTTTTGGGCTCTTAAAATGGTCTCAGCCTCCTCCAGAATCGTAGGAATAAACCGCAGGGCAATGGACATGATCATGGCAATCTCATGAATAGGCAACCCCAATTTCGTCAAGGGACGGCCCATTTGTTCCAAGGCGTTGGTCAGAGCCATGGGCGTGGTCGTAAAGGTCAGTACCAAAGCGGGGTAGAGAAGCAAAAGGATCCGCAGCGCCATAAAAAGCGCCGCCCAAAGTCCTTCCCTTGTGATCTTTACCATGCCCCATTGCCAGAGAATATCGCCCTCGGTAAAAAAGATGTTGAATAAGGCTCCAAAAAGAATCAAGGCAAAGATCAGACGGGTACTGCGCCAATAAACTTTGGCCGGAACCCGAGAATAGGCCATAAGTCCAAGACAAAGGGCAGATGCGATCCCGTAAGAGATCCCACGATCCAAAAAAAAGACACCAATATATAAAAGGAACAATGACGTTATTTTTGCCCGTGGATCCATACGGTGCAGGGGAGAATCGGCAGGATAGTATTGTCCAAAGGAAATATCCCGAATCATTGGTCCCCTCCTTCCAAAAAAGCCAAGATTTTTTTGGCGGCGGCGCTACCGTAATTTTCAGGGAAATGCTTTTGAAGCATTTCTCTTGGTTGAAAGGGCTGCGGCAGGGAAATGCCGTATTGGGCCAAATCGCCTTTGCTCAGCTCTCCGTCGGCGACCACTGCGCCGCGGTGCATCACTACCAAGCGCGGCGCCAAAGCGCGAAGTTCCGCCAGATCGTGACCAATGACGATGATCGTCTTTCCCTCCCGATGCAGCGACCGCAACACCGATCCGATCATGGCTTTTCCGCTGCGATCCAGCCCCACAGTGGGTTCATCGAGAATCAGGATCGGAGGATCCATCGCCAGAACTGAAGCCAAAGCCACACGGCGTTTTTCCCCACCGGAAAGGCGAAAAGGAGAGCGGGATAAATAAGAGGTATCCAATCCCACAGCATCTAAAGCCCGACGAGATGCGGCTACCATCGTTCCCTCGGCAAATCCCAAATTACGGCATCCGTAAGCGATTTCTTCCCTTACCGTTTCCGCAAAGAGCTGATGTTCCGGATACTGAAAGACGAGCCCCACATTGCTTACAAGATCCACCGGGGAGATACCCTTTTTCACTTCCAAACCATTGACGAAAACCTTTCCCGGCGGCGGAAGGATTGCTCCATTGAGATGCTGGGCCAACGTCGATTTGCCACTGCCGGAAGCCCCAACAATGGCCAGGAACTCTCCATCGGCCACCCGCAAGGATACATTTCTGAGAGCATGCCTTTCAGAGGTGGTGCCGGGCTGATATGTAAAATCGAGACCTTTTACTTGGATTGCCACAATATTGCCTCCGTTCTGCCGTTTTCCATCAATGCGATGCCATTGCCGTAAAAGACCTCCTCCGGAAAATGGGTAATGCTAATCACAGCGATGCCGTGATCACGATGGAGCGTTTCCACAGATTCCCAAACCTTTTCACGACTTTGGGGATCCAGCATGGAACAGGCCTCGTCCAGAATCAGATATTTTGGTTTCATGGCCAAAGCCCCAGCCAGAGCTACTTTTTGCAGCTGCCCGCCGGAAAGACGATGGGGAGGCTGATGCCGATATTGCTCCATTCCGGTAATCTCCAGAACTTCGTCGACACGACGTCGGATCTCCCTAGGATCCAGGCCGAGATTTTCCGGCCCGAAGGCGACATCTTCCTCTACTGTAGCGCCGATGATCTGGTTTTCCGGATTTTGGAACACATAGGCAACGCGCTGCCGGATCTCCCACAAAGAGGAGTCATCCGCGGTGTCGATTCCGTCCACTGTCACTCTGCCATGATCCGGTTGGAGCAGGCCGTTGAACATCATCGCCAAAGTCGATTTCCCCGAGCCGTTGGCGCCGATCAAAGAAAGCCATTGGCCTTCTCTCACTGTCAGATCGACTCCTTTTAATACGGGGGTTGTCCCTTCCTCGCTGCGGTAGGAAAACCACAAATCTTTTACTTCCAGCATGGTCCGCTCCTTTCCTACTTTCATTCAGTCAATAGCAAATATGGCTGGCGTTTTCGAGAAATACTATAAAATCCAATCTTTATCCAATCTTTCAAAAAACGACGTTTTTCTTCATCTGTTACAAAAACCGACACGATAGAAAAACAAGGCCAAGGGAAACTCCCCTGGCCTTTGACGATTCATTAGACTAATTCGATTTTCACCATTTGTGCGCCATCGCCCTGTCTCAATTCCGTTTTGATCGTACGGGTATAACCGCCGGGTCTGTCCTGATAGCGATCGGCCAAAACAGTGAATAATTTGGTGACGACATCTTCGTCAGTAAGATAAGCAAGAGCCTGTCTGCGGGCGTGCAAATCGCCTCTTTTGCCGAGGGTAATCATTTTTTCAGCAATACTTTTCAGCTCTTTGGCTTTGGGCTCCGTCGTAACAATGGCTTCTTTATCCAACAGGGACGTTGTGATATTTCTGAGCATTGCACGGCGGTGGCTGCTGTTTCTTCTCAATCTGCCGTATGCCACTGTCGTATCCTCCTTTTTCCTATTCCCGGAAGCGCAACATCACTCTTCTTCATTGCGAAGGGAGAGACCGAGCTCTTCCAGTTTTTCCATAACTTCTTCCAGAGATTTGCGACCCAGATTTCTGACTTTCATCATATCTTCTTCGGAACGCTGGATCAATTCCTGTACCGTGTTGATTCCTGCCCGTTTCAGGCAGTTGTAAGACCGTACTGACATATCCAGCTCTTCGATGGTCATATCAAGAAGTTTATCTTTATTGTCATCCTCTTTTTCCGCCATAATAATGTCGCCGCCGGCAACTTCCGTAAGGCCAATAAAGAGTTTCAAATATTCCGCCAGGATTTTGGCGCTGACGCTCAACGCTTCATCAGGAGCGATGCTTCCGTCAGTCCAAATATCCAAAGTCAAACGATCAAAGTCAGTCTGTTGACCGACACGGGAATTATCCACATGGAAAATCACTTTGGTGATAGGAGAGAAAAATGAATCGATTGGGATTACCCCCAAAGGGGCGTTTTCCTTTTTATTTTTCTCGGTGCTATGGTAGCCACGTCCCTTTTCCACCGTCACTTCCATGTTCAAACTGCCCGACTGATCCAAAGTTGCAATATGGTGATCCGGATTGAGGATTTCCACTTCGGGACCGCACTGGAAGTCGCAGCCGTACACTTCGCCTTCACCTTCCGCTTCCAAAGTAAGGGTTTTTTCCTCATCAGTATGAAGTTTTACAATGAGACCTTTCAAGTTCAGAATCAGGTCCATGGTATCTTCAAAAACGCCGGGGATCGTTGAAAACTCATGAAGCACTCCGTCGATTCTGACGGAGGTTACTGCAGCACCAGGCAAAGAAGACAACAGCACACGACGAAGGGCATTGCCCAGGGTGATGCCGTATCCTCTTTCCAACGGTTCAACAACAAAGCGGCCATAGGTCTTGTCATCATTCTGTTCCACACATTGAATCTTGGGTTTTTCCATTCCTGACAGCATGTATCTGGCCTCCTTATATAGACATATCGATCAAGTTCAAGGACCCCATTAACGGGAATAACCTTCAACGATCAGGTGCTCTTCAATGGGAATATCAATATCTTCCCGTTTCGGCATTTCAATCACAGTAGCGGAAAGAGCATCTTTGTCCAAGGCGATCCATTGGGGAATGGATTTTACAGCGGCCAATTCCGCGATGGTTGCAAATTTTGCGTTTTTCTTACTTTTTGCGGTTACAGCAATTTCATCGCCTTTCTTCACCAGGAAGGAAGGAATGTTTACTTTTCTGCCGTTGACCGTGTAATGACCATGAAGGATCAACTGACGGGCTTCGGCTCTGCTTTGAGCCAAACCGGCGCGGTAAACTACGTTGTCCAGACGGGTTTCCAAGAGGACCAGGAGATTTTCACCGGTAACACCACCCATTCTGGCGGCTTTGTCATAATACATACGGAATTGTTTTTCTAAAACGCCGTAAATACGACGGGCTTTTTGTTTTTCACGCAACTGAAGGCCGTATTCCGAGCGTTTTTTACGAGCCGCGGCTTGGCCGTGCTGCCCGGGAGCATAGCTTCTCTTGGTAAAGGAGCATTTGTCGCCATAGCAGCGATCGCCCTTCAGATAAAGCTTTTCGCCTTCACGCCGACAGAGTCGGCATACAGATTCTGTATAACGTGCCATTTAAAAAGGACACCTCCTCAAACTCTTCTTCTTTTGGGCGGACGACAACCATTGTGAGGAATGGGAGTGACATCCTTGATCATGCTGATTTCAAGACCGGTGGCCTGCAAAGAACGAATCGCGGCTTCGCGGCCGGAACCGGGGCCTTTCACAACACATTCCACTTGGCGCATACCATGCTCCATTGCTTCTTTGGCGCAGGTTTCAGCAGCCAGTTGAGCGGCAAAAGGAGTACTCTTTCTGGAACCTTTGAAACCGGAGCTGCCAGCGCTGGACCAGGAAATAGCATTCCCAGCTTTATCAGTAATGACGATAATCGTATTATTAAAGGTAGAATTGATATGTGCTACGCCGAACTCAATATTTTTCTTTTCTCTTCTTCTTCTTGTTTGTCTTCTGGCCATGAATAGATCCTCCTTTCTTTATTTTTTACGTCTTACGCCAACAGTACGTTTGGGACCTTTGCGGGTACGGGCATTGGTTTTGGTTTTCTGTCCTCTTACAGGCAAACCACGACGATGGCGAATCCCACGATAACAGCTGATTTCCACCAGACGTTTAATATTCAAAGCGACTTCACGACGGAGATCGCCTTCGACCAGGTAATTGTTATTGACGATATCCCTGATCGTATTTTCTTGTTCTTCGGTTAAGTCTTTCACCCGGATATTCCCGTCGACACCGGCTTGAGCCAAAATCTTCTGGGAGGTGGGAAGACCAATGCCATAAATATAGGTCAGGCCGATTTCCACTCTTTTGTCGCGGGGTAAGTCAACACCTGCAATACGTGCCATTTACTGAATGCACCTCCAATACGATATCTAAAACCTTAAAATATTATCCTTGTTTCTGTTTATGTTTGGGATTTTTGCAAATGACCATGACGGTCCCTTTCCGTTTGATGATTTTGCATTTTTCGCAAATTGGTTTTACCGAAGCACGAACTTTCACGGTAATTCCTCCTTTTCCCTTGCTTACTTAAAGCGATATGTGATGCGTCCCCTGGTGAGATCGTAGGGACTTAATTCCACAGTGACCTTATCCCCCGGCAGGATGCGGATGAAATTCATCCGGATTTTCCCGGATACATGGGCAAGGACTCGATGTCCATTGGCCAATTCCACAGTAAACATGGCATTGGGCAACGGCTCAATGACTGTGCCTTCCACTTCAATAGCATCTTGTTTGGACATTACTTTACCTCCTTCACTCCGCTTTCCAGCGAATATTGATTGAGGAAGTCCCGAATCTCTCGGTCGGAAATTCGTTCCCCTTGGGCCCATTTCTGAGCCATGCTGCCGGAATTGATCAGAGTTCCCTGCAAATGCTTGTAATTTTTCTTTTTGGGCTTTTCGTAGGTCACTTTTCGGCCATCCACCAGCAGACAATAATGTTCTGCAGTTTCGGCAATGAGATAACTGTGACCACGGTCGCGTCCCTGTTTTGAGATGACCAATTGTCCCACTTTCCAGTCCATAAAAACGCTCCTTTACAACCTGGTTAAAATCTCAGGCTCACCATCGGTGACAGCAAAAGTGTTTTCATAGTGCGCCGCCATGGAACCGTCCCGTGTCACACAGGTCCAATGGTCACGCAATGTACGCAAGCTGTAATGGCCTGCGGCCACCATGGGCTCCAAAGCGATGGTCAATCCCGATTTGAGACGGGGCCCTTTGCCGCTTCTGCCATAATTGGGGACACTGGGGTCTTCATGCATTTTCTGCCCTACACCGTGACCGGTATAGTCACGAATCACAGAAAAGCCGTTTTTTTCCACATGCTTTTGCACCGCATGGGAGATATCGCCCAGTTTGTTGCCGGCCACTGCCTGTTTCAGTCCTTCAAAAAACGATTCTTCCGTCACACGAATGAGGCGAGCGTCCTCTTCGCTGATTTCACCCACGGGGAAGGTCCTCGCTGCGTCACCCACATAGCCGCGGAAGGTGGCGCCCACATCAATGCTGATGATATCACCAGCTTGTAAAATTTTGTCAGAGCGAGGGATACCGTGAATGACTTCCTCGTTAATGGAAGCACAGATCGAGGCGGGAAAGCCGCCATAGCCCAGAAATGTGGGAACAGCGCCGCTTTTACGAATGTGGGCTTCGGCAATTTGATCCAGCTCTGCCGTGGAAATGCCGGGCTTTGCATATTCCTCCATCAGCGCCAGAACTTCAGCAACGATCTTGCCGGCGTCCCGCATTTTGGCGATTTGTTCCCTTGTTTTGCAGATGATCATTATTTGCCTCCAAGGGCACGGGCGATGTCTTCATCCACCTTTTTGATATCCTGATCCCCGTTGATGTCTTTCAAAAGACCTTTTTCCGCATAATAGGAAATGAGGGGAGCTGTTTGTTGCTCGTACACGTCAAGACGGGCCTTCACAGTTTCTTCCGTATCATCTGCGCGTTGATAGAGTTCCGCGCCGCATTTGTCGCAGAAATCTCCTTTGGCCGAAGGATTGAAGACATTGTGGAAGGTGGCGCCACAGGATTTACAAACGCGGCGGCCGGTAAGACGTGCCATCAGCTTATCCATAGGCACTTGGATGTTGATGACAGCATCCAACGCCTGATTCAATTTGTTCAACATTTCGCCCAAAGCGTCGGCTTGCGCCGGTGTTCTGGGAAAACCATCCAGGAGGAAACCCTCTTGGCAATCTTCCTTCTGAATCCTTTCCTCAACCAAGCCAAGGATGAGGCTATCGGGGACTAATTGCCCCGATTCCATATAGCCTTTGGCTTCCAACCCCAAAGGCGTTCCTTCCTTCACTGCGGCCCGGAGCAGGTCTCCGGTAGAAATATGGGCGATGTGATATTTTTCCACCATGGTTGCGGCCTGGGTGCCTTTGCCGGCTCCCGGAGGCCCTAACAATACCACTCTCATGGTTGATCCTCCTTATTTCATAAACCCTTGGTAATTACGCATTAAGAGCTGACTTTCCAGCTGCTTCATGGTATCCAAAGCAACACCAACGGCAATCAGCAGCGATGTTCCACCGAAGCTCACGTTAACACCGGTGATGGCAGTCATCAGGTTCGGCAACAACGCGATAAAGGCTAAAAAGATCGCGCCGGCCAAGGTTAATCTGGTCAAGATTCTGTCGAGATACTCTGCTGTGGGTCTTCCGGGACGAATTCCAGGAATAAACCCGCCGTTCTTTTTCATATTGTCGGCTACATCCACAGGGCTGAAGGTGACAGCGGTGTAGAAATAGGCGAAGAAGATGATTAGCAATGTGTCAACGACCATATATACGGGATGACTCGTTGAGAACCAACGGGCAATGGCGTTGGCAACGGCGCCGTCAAAGAACGAGGCGATGAGGCCAGGCAACATCAAAATCGACATAGCGAAGATGATGGGAATAACGCCGGCCTGATTGACCTTCATAGGAATGTTGGTGCTCTGCCCGCCGTACACTTTCCGGCCAACCACACGTTTGGCGTATTGAACAGGGATTCTGCGCTGACCTTCGTTGATGTAGATGATACCAATGATAATCACAAGGGCAATCACAAGGAAGAGAAGTACGGCAAAGAAGTTTACTTCACCGGAGCGGAGCGAATTGACGATATAAGTGATACCCGAGGGAATACGGGATACGATCCCGGCAAAGATGATCAGGGAAATACCGTTCCCGATGCCTTTTTCCGTAATCATTTCCCCCATCCACATCAGGATAGCGGTCCCGGCTGTCAGAGAGATGGTGACAATCATGACGCTGAAAAAGTTGAAATCGTACATGGCATTTCTAAGATAAAACGACATGAGGAGCGCCTGAACAAAACCGAGAATAATACAACCGTAACGGGTGATTTGGGCCATTTTGCGTTTCCCCTCGGGACCTTCTTTGGCAAGACGTTCAAAATAGGGAACCACAATGGTCAACAAATTCATAATAATCGAAGCGTTAATGTATGGCATGATGCCCATGGCAAAAATACTGATGTTTTTAAAAGCACCACCAGAGAGAACATCAATAAAACCAAAAATGTTCTGGCTCAGGAGTTCGGCTACAACGTCGGGATTAATTCCGGGAGCGGGAATATGGGCCCCAATGCGGAATATAAGAAACATAAAAAGCGTGAAAAAGATTTTGCCACGGATTTCTTCTACCTTAAATGCATTTTTAAGGGTTGCCAACATTTTACATCACCTCGATTTTACCACCTGCGGCTTCGATTTTTTCGGCAGCGGCTTTGCTGCATTTTACATATTGGAGCGTGAGGGCTTTTTCAATTTCGCCGTTGGCGAGAATTTTTACACCGTCACAGGGACCGATCAAACCGGCTTCATAGAGATCCACGGGAGTGACCGTTGCATTGGCTTCGAAAATATTCAAATCGCCCAAGGACACTTCTTCGATCTCTTTACGAAAAATATTCGTGAAACCGCGTTTGGGGATTCTTCTTTGGAGAGGCATCTGGCCGCCTTCAAAACCGGGGCGAACGCCGCCGCCGGAGCGAGCCTTTTGCCCTTTATGACCTTTACCGGAGGTCTTGCCCAAACCGGAGCCGATGCCACGGCCTTTCCGTGTTGCTTTCGGTCTGGATCCATCAGCCGGTTTTAAGTCGTGTAATTTCATGTTACTTACCTCCTGGCTGCTTAGGCTTCTACTTCTTCCACCTTCAAAAGGTGGCTGATTTTTTTCACTTTCCCCATGATGTCGGGGGTGTCGTTTTGGATGACCGAGCTATGGGTTTTGGTAAGTCCCAGCGACTTCACAGTTCTTCTCTGCTGTTCACTATAGCCGATCACACTTTTTACAAGGGTAATCTTGATTTTTGCCATGGTTTTACTCCTCCTGACCCAAGATTTCCTTCACGGATTTGCCTCTCAATTTCGCAACTTCTTCGGCGGTTCTCATGCTTTTGAGTCCTTCAAAGGTTGCGGACACCATGTTGATGGCGTTATTGGAGCCCAAGGATTTTGTCAAAATATCGCGTACCCCAACGGATTCCAAGACTGCACGGACAGGGCCGCCAGCAATCACACCGGTACCAGGGGCAGCAGGTTTCAAAAGAACGCGGCTGGCGCCAAAACGACCGATGGTTTCATGAGGCAGTGTATAATTTACAACAGGTACATAAATCAAATTTTTCTTCGCGTCTTCCACGGCTTTTCTGATGGCTTCGGGAACTTCCCCGGCTTTACCGAGACCGAAACCGACATGACCGTTGCCATCGCCCACAACAACGAGGGCGCTGAAGCTAAAACGGCGACCACCTTTTACAACCTTGGCTACACGGTTGATATTGACGATCTGTTCCGTTAATTCAAGATTCGTGGCGTCAATTCTGGACATCTATTTCCCTCCTTATACCTCTTAGAATTCGAGGCCAGCCTCTCTGGCACCGTCGGCAAGGGCTTTGACGCGACCATGGTAAACGAGGCCGCCGCGGTCAAAAACCACTTCCTTAATGCCTTTTTCAAGAGCCTTTTCTGCGATGCGTTTGCCAACGGCGGTGGCTGCTTCCACATTCCCGCCGTAATTTTCTCTGAGAGCAGGTTCCAAAGTGGAGGCTGCGACCAAAGTTTTGCCGGCCACATCGTCAATAATTTGGGCATAGATGTTTTTTGCGCTGCGGTAAACCGCCAAGCGAGGGCATTCTGCAGTGCCGGAAATTTTCAGGCGAATGCTTTTATGCTTTTTGATTCTGACAGCATTGCGATTATATGCTTTATACAAAACGAGCGCTCCTTTCCTTAAGAACCTTTCACGCCGGCTTTCCCAGCCTTGCGTTTGATAACTTCACCTTCATACTTGATCCCTTTACCTTTATAGGGTTCCGGCGGACGTACGCTTCTGACGTTCGCGGCGAAGGCGCCGACCTTTTCTTTATCCGTACCAAGAATAGTAATTCTGTTCGGAGAGGGCACTTCAATTTCAATCCCTTCTCCCGGTTCCATTTCTACGGGATGGGAATAACCAACAGTCAAAACCAGGTTTTTCCCTTGCTTGGCGGCGCGGTAACCAACGCCGACCAGTTCCAAATCTTTTTTAAATCCGGTGGTTACACCAACGACCATGTTATGGATCAAAGCACGTGTCAAACCATGAAGCGCACGATGATCTTTATCATCAGAGGGGCGAGTTACAAGAAGTTCTTCCCCTTCCACGGTTACGGTCATATCAGGATGCAAATCCCGTTCGAGTTTTCCTTTGGGACCTTCCACCACAATGTGGACGCCATCCAAAGTGACCTTTACTCCTGCGGGGATCGCCACCGGCATTCTGCCAATACGAGACATATTGCACCTCCCAAAATTGAGTTCGTATCCTGCGATTCTACCAAATATAGCACATAACTTCGCCGCCGATTCCGGCTTTGCGGGCTTCTTTATCGGTCATTAGACCTTGCGAAGTGGAGATGACGGCAATACCGAGACCGCCCAAAACTTTGGGAACTTCGTCCTTTTGCGCATATACTCTCAATCCGGGACGGCTGATACGTTTCAACCCGGTGATAACCTTTTCCCGATTGCTGCCATATTTCAGATAGAGACGTAAAAAGCCTTGCTTTCCGTCTTCGATGTATTCCACATCTTTGATATAGCCTTCCTCTTTGAGGATATTGGCCAGATTCTTTTTCGTTTTTGAGGCGGGAATTTCCACCTTTTCCATATAAACAGTATTAGCATTGCGGATTCTGGTAAGGAAATCGGCAATGGGATCTGTCATGACCATGAAATGTTACCTCCTTCCGGCTTATTACCAGCTCGATTTGGTTACGCCGGGAATTTCTCCCTTGTAAGCCAATTCTCTGAAGCAAACGCGGCAAATGCCGAATTTACGCATATAGGCGTGGGGGCGGCCGCAAATTTTGCAGCGATTATAGCCACGCACAGCATATTTGGGCTTACGTCCTTGTTTTGCGATCATAGATTTTTTCGCCATGTTTTCCTCCTTAAAGCCCGGCCTTAGTTGGCAGCAAAGGGCATCCCCATAAGCTTTAACAATTCTTTGGCTTCTTCGTCGGTTTTTGCCGAAGTAACAAAGCAGATTTCCATACCGCGCAGGCGGTCTACTTTATCGTACTCGATTTCCGGGAAGATCAACTGTTCTTTTAAGCCGAGTGTATAGTTGCCACGGCCGTCGAACGCTTTGGGAGAGATCCCTTTGAAGTCTCTGACGCGAGGAAGCGCCACAGAGACGAGACGGTCGGTGAATTCATACATTTTGTCGCCTCTCAAAGTCACCTTAATACCGATAGGCATTCCGGTTCTCACTTTAAAAGCTGCAACGGATTTTTTTGCTTTGGTAACGATGGGCTTCTGACCGGTAATGGCAGTCAAGTCGCCCACAGCGGCATCCATTGCTTTGGGATTGGAGATTGCTTCGCCCATTCCCATATTGATCACGATTTTGGCAAGTTTGGGAACTTCCATCACATTGCCGTATTGAAATTTCTCTTTGAGGGCGGGAATAATATCGTTGGCATATTTATCTTTAAGTCTTGCCACTGAAAATGTCTCCTTTCCCTATTACTTATCGAAGGCTTCGCCGCAATGTTTGCAAACGCGAACGTTTTTATTGTCGACGGTTTTCTTCTGGATTCTCGTTACTTTTTTGCATTTACCGCAGTAGAGCATCACATTGGAAGCATCAATGGCTGCGGGTTTTTCCACAATGCCACCCTGAGGGTTTTTCTGGGTCGGTTTCGTGTGTCTTTTTACGACGTTCACACCTTCTACCACAACTTTGCCCTTTGCGGGAAGCACTTGGATGACTTTGCCGGTGGTGCCGGCATCTTTTCCGGTAATTACCATTACCGTATCATCTTTACGAATATGAGTTTTGGCGAGAGCCAAAGCGTCCACCTCCTAAATTAAAGTACTTCCGGCGCCAGGGACACGATTTTCATGTAATTCTTTTCTCTTAATTCTCTGGCTACAGGGCCAAAGATACGAGTCCCTCTGGGTTGACCGTCATCTTTGATGATCACAGCTGCGTTTTGGTCGAAACGAATATAAGATCCGTCAGGACGCCGAATTTCTTTTTTGGTTCTGACGACTACAGCCTTAACTACGTCGCCTTTTTTAACAACGCCGCCGGGTGTGGCATGTTTAACGCTGCAAACAATGACATCGCCCACCGTGGCATAACGACGACCGGCGCCGCCCAACACTTTAATACAAAGAAGCTCTTTTGCGCCGGTGTTATCGCCGACTTTGAGTCTTGTTTCTTGTTGAATCATTACGATTGCCCCCTTTCTTCAATTACTCAGACGATTGGAGCTTTTTCAACGATTTCCACCAAACGCCATCTTTTGTCTTTGGACAAGGGGCGAGTTTCCATCATTTTAATCATGTCGCCAACTCTGGCTTCATTATTTTCGTCATGGGCTTTATATTTTTTGCTGGTTTTTACGATTTTTCCGTAAAGAGGATGCCGGATTTTGGTTTCCACTCGAACAACGATGGTTTTATCCATTTTGTCGCTGACCACCTGGCCAATCCGCACCTTTCTTCCGTTTCTATCCATGCGGTTTTATCCTCCTTCCGATTAGAAATCAGTTCCTTTGATTTCTCTTTCTCTAATCACAGTTTTGACTCTGGCGATATTTCTTTTGACTTCCTTAATCACCATGGGATTATCTAATTGACCGGTTGCCAAACGAAAACGCAAGTTAAACAATTCCTCTTTCAAGCTTTCCACTTTCTGGTTCAGCTCGGAAGTGGTCATTTCAGTGATTTCCTTCATTTTCATTCTGCGTCACCGCCTTCACGTTTCACGAATTTGCTCTTAATGGGCAATTTGTGCTGTGCCAAACGAATCGCTTCGCGGGCGACTTCTTCGGACACACCGCTGACTTCGAACATCACGCGGCCGGGTTTTACAACGGCTACCCAATATTCCGGGGAACCTTTCCCGCTACCCATACGAGTTTCAGCAGGTTTTTCGGTGATGGGTTTGTGGGGGAAGATCTTGATCCAAACCTTACCGCCACGTTTCATATAACGAGTCATGGCAATACGGGCTGCCTCAATCTGACGGCTGGTAATCCAACCGCACTCTGTAGCCTGCATACCGTATTCACCATAAGCCACGAAATTCCCTTTGGTGGCCTTTCCTTTCATAGTACCGCGATGAGGACGGCGATATTTTACTCTTTTAGGAAGTAACATTATTCAGCGCCCCCTTCCTTTTTTTTGGCGGAGCCGGTTTTTTCAGGCAAAACTTCTCCTTTATAGATCCAGCATTTTACACCGATTTTACCATAAGTGGTATTGGCTTCGGCCACGGCGTAATCAATATCTGCCCGAAGGGTATGAAGAGGCACTTTCCCTTCACTGGTCCATTCGGTACGGGCGATTTCGGCGCCGCCCAAACGACCGGAGCACATCAATTTAATGCCGCCGGCGCCTAAACGCATGGTACGGCCTACGGCCTGCTTCATTGCTCTTCTAAAACCGATTCTCTTTTCCAGAGCGGCGGCGACGCTTTCGGCGACGAGTTGAGCGTCTAATTCCGGTTTTTTCACTTCGTTAATATAGATATTAACTTTTTTACCGGTCATTTTTTCCAATGCTACTTTTAAAGCTTCCACTTCGGAACCGCCGCGACCGATAACGATACCGGGTTTTGCGGTAAAGATATTTACTTTCACACGTCCTGCGGCACGTTCGATTTCAATGCGGGAAATGCCGGAAGCGTAGAGTTTATTTTTCAAATATTTTCTGATTTTGTAGTCTTCCAACAGGTAATCAGAATATTCTTTACGGGCATACCAGCGGCTGTCCCAATCACGAATGACGCCCACACGGAACCCTTTGGGATTAACTTTCTGACCCACGCTTAAGCCTCCTTCTCGCTTACTACCACAGTGATGTGGCAAGTTCTTTTATTGATGCGGTCTGCTCTGCCCTTGGCGCGGGGCTTAATCCGCTTCCAGGTCACACCCTCATCAATGAAAATCTTCTTGACAAATAATTCGTCTTCGTTCATGTCGTTATTGTGTTCTGCGTTGGCAACGGCAGAATTTAAAACTTTTAAAACAGGAACGCTCCCACGGTTGGGGATCAATTTCAAAATAGCACGGGCTTCTTCCACGCCTTTGCCGCGAACCATGTCTGCGACGTACCGAACCTTGCGGGGAGAAATCCGAATATGTTTCGCTACTGCTTTCACTTCCACGAATATTTACCTCCTTCGCACGGCTTATTTCAGGGCTGTGGATCTTTCCGTATGATTCCCATGACCTCTGAACAGACGGGTGGGAACAAATTCGCCCAATTTATGACCGACCATGTCTTCAGTTACATAGACGGGAACGTGTTTTCTGCCGTCATGCACGGCAAATGTATGCCCAATCATTTGGGGGAAGATGGTGGAACGACGGGACCAGGTTTTGATAACCTGTTTGTCATTGGCTTCATTCATCTTCTCCACCTTAGCCAGCAAGCTGGCTTCGCAATAAGGGCCTTTTTTCAACGATCTGGCCATTGAATTGCCTCCTTCCTCCGATTAACCTCTGGCTTTCACAATCATTTTACTGGAAGCCTTTTTCTTGTTCCGGGTCTTGGCACCCAATGCGGGTTTGCCCCAAGGGGTAACGGGAGCGCGACCCACCGGCGAACGGCCTTCACCACCGCCATGGGGATGATCGCAGGGGTTCATAACAACACCGCGGTTAGCGGGACGAACGCCTTTCCAGCGATTGCGGCCGGCTTTCCCTAAGGTGATGTTTTCCTGATCCTCATTCCCTACCTGGCCGATGGTAGCGCGGCATTCGATGCGTACCATGCGCATTTCACCCGAGGGCAAACGGAGGGTGGCGTATTCGCCTTCTTTTGCCATAAGCTGAGCTCCGGCCCCAGCGGAACGAACCATTTTGGCGCCGCCTTTGGGATAAAGCTCAATATTGTGGATGTAGGTACCCACTGGGATGTTCGCAAGGGGCAAAGCATTCCCCACTTTGATGTCGGCAGCGGGACCGGAAACGACAACGTCGCCGATGTTCAAACCCTGCGGAGCAAGGATATATCTTTTTTCGCCATCTGCATAATGGAGCAAGGCGATGTTTGCGGTACGGTTAGGGTCGTACTCAATTGCTGCGACTTTAGCCGGAATATCATCTTTGGTTCTTTTAAAGTCCAGCACACGGTACATTCTTTTGTGGCCGCCGCCTTTATGGCGCGTTGTAATGCGACCTTGATTATTTCTACCACCGGTACGATTCAAGGGAACAACCAGGCTTTTTTCCGGCGTTGTTTTGGTAATTTCCTCGAAGGTGGAAACCGTCATTCCCCGGCGACCGGGAGAAGTCGGATTATATTTTTTAATACCCATTTTTTCCTCCTCCTTAATTATAGGCCTTCAAAAACTTGGATCTTATCGCCGTCTTTCAAGGTAACGATTGCTTTTTTCTTGTCAGGGCGTTTCCCTTCATAACGGCCTTGTCTTTTGACTTTGCCGCGAATGTTTCTGGTGGTTACATTCAAAACAGTAACGTCGAACTGTTCTTCCACAGCTCTTTTGATATCAATTTTATTGGCATCCTTTGCCACTTCAAAGGAGTATTTGTTCTCTCCCATGAGGAGCATGGATTTTTCGGAGACCAGAGGTCTCACCAAAACATCGTATGCTTTTCTCATCAGCCGAGCACCTCCTCTACCTTGGCAACGGCAGCCTTCGTCATAACGAGTTTCTGGGAGCCCAAAACATTGTATACGTTGATGCCACAAGCTTCCAGGGGCATCACGCCGGCAATGTTGCGAACACTTTTGAAGACGTTTTCATTGAATTCATCCATCACGACGATGGCGTTATTGGCTTCGAACTGATTCAAAAGCGCCACCATGGTTTTGGTTTTTGGGGCTTCCATGGCCAATTCATCGAAAACGATGATTTCGCCATTGGCAAATTTATCACTTAATGCCGAACGCAATGCGGCTTTCCGCATTTTCTTCGGCATTTTAAAGCCGTATTCTCTGGGATGGGGACCAAAAGCTACGCCGCCGCCGGTCCAAACGGGATTGCGACGAGTACCAACACGGGCACGGCCAGTGCCTTTTTGGCGCCACGGTTTTTTGGTGGTACCGGCAACGTTACTTCTGGTTTTGGTTTCATGGGTGCCTCTTCTCTGAGAAGCCAGGGTGTTCAGAACAGCCTGGTGCATCAGAGGCACATTGATTTTGGCTTCAAAGACGTCGGCACTGAGTTCCATTTCGCCGGCTTCTTTGCCTTCCATATTGTAAACCTTAATCGTAGGCATTTGACATACTCCTCCTTTCCGTTTTGATCAGCTTAAGCTTTCACTGCATTCTTCACGATGACTAAAGATTTTTTCGCGCCGGGGATCGAGCCTTTGATCAAAAGCAGATTGTTTTCAGGAACGATCTTCACTACTTCCAAATTCTGGATGGTGACCCTCAAATTGCCGTGGCGGCCGGGGCTCTTTTTGCCTTTGAATACCCGGGCAGGGCCTTTGGCGCCGGCAGAAGCGGGGCGGCGGTGGTTTTTAGAGCCATGACCCATCGGGCCTCTGGCGAATCCCCACCGTTTGATGGTGCTGGTAAAGCCTTTCCCTTTGGAAGTACCGGTAACGTCAATTTTTTCCCCTACCTCAAACTGATCCAAAGTGAATTCCTGACCCAGACTATACTGGCTGGCATCTTCTACACGGAATTCTCTCAAATAACGGGTGGGTTTTACATCTGCCTTGGCAAAATGACCTTGTTGCGGTTTGTTGGTTAATTTCGCTCTGAGTTCATCAAAGCCGAGTTGGATGGCTTGATAACCATCGGTTGCTTCATTCTTAATTTGTACGATGACACTGGGGGCGGCTTCCACAACAGTGACCGGAATAATTTTGCCGTCATCGGCAAAAATTTGGGTCATGCCGACTTTTTTCCCCATAATGACCTTCTGTGTCATGGTTACACCTCTCTTTCCATTCGTAGGTGCCGGTTTCCCGACATTGCTCGCCTGTATTTGATCGCCGCATCAAAAAGCCATGCGGCACAAGACAAACATTCGTGATTCATTACAGCTTAATTTCGATATCAACCCCAGTGGGGAGATCGAGACGCATCAGCGAATCCACGGTTTTGGAAGACGCATTCATAATATCGATCAAGCGTTTGTGGGTTCTCATTTCAAATTGTTCGCGAGAGTCTTTGTTGATATGGGGGGAACGCAAGATCGTATAAATGCTTTTTTCAGTGGGCAGAGGAATGGGACCGGAAATGGTCGCGCCGGTTTTTTTGGCGGTTTCCACGATTCTTTCTGCGGACTGATCCAAGAGCTTATGATCGAAAGCTCTCAGTTTGATTCTGATTTTTTGTTGAGCCATAAATTTGATTAACCTCCTATTTCGCCTGATTCATCAGACTCGCTCGGCGGAAATTACCGTTGGTATTAAAGCTCCAACGCAACCTCCCGTGTCATCGCTCGTCAGGCGGTTGTTTGCTATAAGCAGGGAAATGCCGGAGAGGACCAAAGCCCTCTCCGGGCTTACATTTCAGTACAGTAATTATTCTTCGATGCCGGAGACGACGCCGGAACCAACGGTTCTGCCGCCTTCACGAATGGCGAAACGAAGACCTTCTTCAATGGCGAT
>CAJFVQ010000058.1 GCA_904420535.1 Candidatus Cryptoclostridium obscurum | reverse complement strand
TTGGCGATGCCGAAAATAAATGTCGTCGACAACTGTTGGATCATCGAGGCAATGGAATTTGCCGCCACGGGGTCCCCCTGGGAATAGGAGACGTGGCCCAGGATCGCCGCTTGAACCGAAATCCCCAATCCCCAGCAAATTTCATTGAAAAAGACCGGCGCTCCGTAGGAGAGGATATCTTTGGCCAGAGTCTTGTTGAACAGTTTCAGATCTTTTGGCCGCAATTCCAAGCGGCGGTCAATGGCGAAAACATATACCAGCACAATGGTTAATTCAAGAACACGGGAGCAAAGGGTTCCCACGGCGGCGCCGCGGATGCCCATTTCGGGGAAACCCATGTGACCGAAGATCAGCAGATAATTCAAAATTAAATTGGTAAAAAAGCCGCAAAGGTTGGCAACGGTGGAAAGTCGAATCAACTCTACACCCCTTAAACAGCAGATCAGCGTATTGCCGATGCCAAAGGCAATGTAGGCGAGGCCGACAATTTGCAAATATTGGGCCCCGGCTTCAATCACTTCCGATCGGTTGGTAAAAATCGACATGACCCCTTCAGGAAAAAGCATCACCGCCAGCCCCATGGCAATGGCGGCAGTGGCCGCCGCTTTTAAGATCATCGAGAAGATGCAGCGAATGGGGGCTGTCTCTCCTTTGCCCCAGTATTGTGCCGTTAAGGTTACGGTGGCGCCGGCCAAACCAAAGCAAATCAGGGAAAGCAAAAAGAACGGCTGGTTCGCCAGGGAAGCCGCTGAAAGCAAAACGCCGGTGTGATCCGCCAACCCCATCATGACGGTGTCCGTCATATTGACCCCAAAACTGATGAGGTTTTGCATGGCCACGGGAATGGCCAATGTTAATATCTGTTTGTAAAAGTATTTTCTGTCTTCACCAATGGCCTGTGCCATAAGAAGCCTCCTTGTCAAAACATATCAAAAATACGAAGGGAAGGGAACCGTAACTTTAACCATATCAAATGGTTCCCTTTCTGTCAACGCGTAATTCGTGAAACCGCCGCGGGAAAATGAAAAAGGCCGCGCGATATCGCGCGGCTTTGGAATTTCCGGGAAAAGCCTGAAACATCCGGTCTGATCTTTGATTCTTATTCTTCGATGCCGGAGACTGCTACTCCATGACAACTGTTACATGGTATTTATCAAACAATGCCTCTTGGTACTCCTGATAATAGGAGGAAAATCCTTCCCGGATCACAGGGGAATAAAGTTCTTGTTCCTTTTCCAATATCTGGGCAAATTCTTCCGGGGACGGTGAAACTCCCAATTCCGCCAATCGTTTTTTTACCTCATCTTCCAGATATGAATGATACATTTCGTTCCTCAGTTTTTCCTGTTTGATGTGGGAACGGTAATCTTCATAATATTGCGTCCAATATTCCTCTTCCGTTAAGCCCAGGGAATCAAAATAATTTTTGAAAAATTCCCCAACCTCCGGTTCTTCCGTCATGAGTTTCTTTTGAGAGGCGATCAATTCTTCCACCTCTGCATCGGTTACGGTGATCCCTGCGGCATCGGCTTCTCGCTGCAATAAATCCTTTTGTATCATATAATGTATGGCCTCTTCCCGTGTGTCGGCCAGGTCCAAAGTAAGGCAACGGTGGATTTCGCTTTCGCAATCGGGAACACTGATATCCTTGCCGTCCGCTGTGGCAATGGTCACTTCATCATGGGAGGTATCCTTTGATAATGCCCCCGCCTCTTCATATTGGCGGATCAAACCGTCAATATCGTCGATGACGCTTTCGGTATTGCCGAAAATTCCTGTGGTAAAAGAAATTGCCAGGCAGCCAATGACCGCAAATAGAATAAAGATTTTTTTCATAGGATTCCTCCATAATTAAAACGAAACAGATACGACGTAATACTAATATACGATAATATCAATGGATTGGCAAGGGATTTGGTCAATTTTGGCTTTGAGATTGGCTGTGAGAGGAGGCGTTGACGCTCATTTTTTGCCCTTGGCCGCGGGAGAATGAAAAAGGCCGCGCGATATCGCGCGGCCTTGGAATTTCCGGGAAAAGCTTGAAACAACCGGTCTGATTTCTTATTCTTATTCTTCGATGCCGGAGACGACGCCGGAACCAACGGTTCTGCCGCCTTCACGAATGGCGAAACGAAGACCTTCTTCAATGGCGAT
>CAJFVQ010000057.1 GCA_904420535.1 Candidatus Cryptoclostridium obscurum | reverse complement strand
GCAACGAAAGCACTGTTGTCGCCGAATATATCCCCGAAGCCTCACGCTCCGATACTTACCAAAGCGAAGCGGCGTTAGAACGCGAATTTATCCGCCTTCTGACAACACAAGGATATGAATATTTGGCGATCCATGATGAAACCTCCCTCATTTCCAACCTGCGTAAGCAGCTTGAAGCACTGAATCGCTACGTTTTTTCAGATGGCGAATGGGAACAGTTCTTTTCCGGCTGCATTGCCGGCGCCAATGAGGGCATTATGGAAAAGACCCGCAAGATCCAGACCGATCATGTTCAGATTTTGCGGCGAGATGACGGCACAACCAAGAATATTTACTTGATTGATAAAAAGAACATCCATAACAACCATTTGCAGGTGATCAATCAGTACCAAGAGAACGAGGGTGCGCATGCCACTCGCTATGATGCAACAATTCTAGTCAACGGTTTGCCCCTTGTCCATGTGGAGTTGAAACGGCGGGGCGTTGCCATTCGCGAAGCCTTTCACCAAATCAAACGCTATCAGCGGGACAGCTTTTGGGCGTCGTCGGGCCTGTATGAGTATGTACAGATTTTTGTGATTTCCAATGGGACGCATACCAAATATTACTCTAACACCACCCGAAACAACCATATCAAAGAAAACGGCGAGGGCGCGGGCCGGCGCGGCAAAAAAACCAGTAATAGTTTTGAGTTTACTTCTTACTGGGCGGACGGTAACAACAAGGTGATTGCCGACCTTGTGGATTTTACCAAAACTTTTTTTGCCAAGCACACCATCCTAAACATTCTAACAAGATATTGTGTATTCACAACGGAAAATTTGCTCCTTGTTATGCGACCCTATCAAATCGCCGCGACGGAACGAATTTTATCGCGGATAGAAATCGCGACCAACTATAAAAAGACAGGTACGACTGATGCGGGCGGCTATATCTGGCACACCACGGGCAGCGGCAAAACGTTGACCTCTTTCAAAACAGCGCAACTTGCCTCTACATTGCCGTATATTGATAAGGTGCTTTTTGTCGTTGACAGAAAAGACCTTGATTATCAGACTATGAAAGAGTATGATCGTTTCGAAAAGGGTGCAGCCAATAGCAACACATCGACTCGAATTTTGCAACGGCAGCTTGAAAACCCCGATTCGCATATTATTATCACGACAATTCAGAAGTTGGCTGTCTTTATTCGTAAGAATAAAGACCACAAAGTATTTAAAAAACACATTGTTATTATCTTTGACGAGTGTCATCGGAGCCAGTTCGGGGAAATGCATACCGCCATTACAAAGTCATTTAAAAATTATCATCTTTTTGGCTTTACCGGTACGCCGATTTTCGCGGCGAATGCTTCCGGTGGCGGGAATCCCACGCTAAAAACTACCCCGCAGGCTTTTGGCGACAAGCTACACACTTACACCGTGGTGGATGCAATCAACGATGGGAATGTATTGCCGTTTCGTATCGATTATATCAACACTGTCAAGCAGAAAGACGGTACCGTCGATAAAGAGGTTTCTGCCATTGACACCGGGCGTGCCTTGGCCGCGCCAGAGCGCGTCAGTGAAATTGTTCGTTATATTTTGGAACACTTCGACCAGAAGACCAAGCGTAACAGTTTTTATACTCTGAAAGGGCAGCGAGTAGCGGGTTTCAACTCCATTTTTGCGGTTAGCTCCATTCCAATGGCGATGAAATACTATACGGAGTTCAAAAAACAGCTTGCTGAGAGCGGACGCAAGCTGACTGTGGCGACTATTTTCAGTTACAGCGCCAATGAGGAAGATCCGGAAGACGCGCTACCTGACGAAAGTTTTGATACCGACGCCCTGGATAAAACCTCCCGCGATTTTTTGGAAAGCGCCATCGCGGACTACAACGGCTATTTTAACACCGCCTTTGATACTTCCTCTGATAAATTCCAAAATTACTATAAAGATGTGTCACAGCGCGTGAAAGCCCGTGAAATTGATTTGCTGATTGTCGTCAATATGTTCCTCACAGGGTTTGACGCGACGACGCTCAATACCCTTTGGGTAGATAAGAATCTCAAAATGCACGGTCTGATACAGGCCTTTTCCCGTACCAATCGCATTCTTAATTCTGTTAAGACATACGGCAATATCGTATGTTTCCGCGACTTACAGAAAGAAACCGATGAAGCGATTGCTCTCTTTGGCGATAAGGAGGCGGGAAGCGTTGTGCTGCTGAAAGGCTATGACGCATACTATAACGGCTACGACGAAGATGGAAAACACTATCCGGGATATACCGAATTGATTGATGAGTTAACACAGCGTTTTCCATTGGGACAAGAGATGATAGGGGAACAAAACCAAAAAGATTTTATCGGCCTGTTCGGTGCGATCCTGCGGCTGAAAAATATCCTGACCGCTTTCGATTCTTTTGCTGGAAATGAGATTTTATCCGACAGGGATATGCAGGATTATCAGAGCGTATATATTGATCTCTGGCATGAGATTAAGCCGGAAAAATCAGAAAAAGAAAATATTAACGACGATATTGTTTTTGAAATCGAACTGATTCGGCAGGTGGAAATTAATATTGATTATATCCTTATGCTTGTGGAGAAATACCATGATGGAAACTGTGAGGACAAAGAAATTCTTGTTACAATCGACAAGGCAATTAATTCCAGCATCCAGCTTCGCAGTAAAAAAGAACTGATTGATAACTTTATCCGTACCGTCAACGTTTCCACAGAGGTAGAAGCGGATTGGCGCAAATTTGTACTTGAGCAAAAAGAAACCGATTTATCTATCATCATCGCGGAGGAAAAGCTAAAATCGGAAGAAACGAGGAAATTTATCGATCATTCTTTCCGCGACGGAACACTTAAAACCACAGGTACAGATATTGATAAAATCATGCCTCCCATTTCTCGCTTTGGCAGTGGCAGAGCGGTCAAAAAACAAGGTGTGATTGATAAACTGATGAAGTTCTTTGAGAAATATTTAGGGTTGGTGTAATGTCGAAAGCAAATTTATGCCTACCGTTCCCTGTAAATTGCACAAGCTGTTTGTCTATTTCGTACGGCTGTGATTCTGAAGATTCCGCGTTGTTACAAATGTTTTCAGTTCACTCTGCTCGCAATGCTGTTTCTGCATGATGTAGATTTGTCGATGTATCGCTGAATTGTATTTTTGCCCAGACCAGTAGATCCAGTGTCATGAATAGAAAGTTGAAAGAAATCCTATTCTGTT
>CAJFVQ010000056.1 GCA_904420535.1 Candidatus Cryptoclostridium obscurum | reverse complement strand
TTCATGCCCGGAGATATTGCCTTGGTTCGTGAATTGATGGGGATTATTGACACTCTTGATCAAAGCGTTCTCACCGGTGGTATTGCTATACTGGTCGCTTTGCTTTTGCTGATGATGTTGTCTCTGGTCTTATTCCGGCGCACGAAAATGCGATGGTATGTGCAACTGATTGGACTGATTGCCGTTGTCATGGCAGCTGTATTTAGTTATCAGACGGTCTATGACAATGATAAATATTATACGGCGATTCCTGTAGATGGTTATGAGTACAATCGCACTGATGTCAGCGGTTCTCGCGGTTTTATATTTATGTTTACCTACGAGATTCACAACGCTTTTATGCAGAAACCCGAGGAATATCAGGCCGAAGAATATCAGAAAATGGATGAGTCCGAGGTTACTCCTGCTGACTACGACGATGCGGTAAAACCTCATATTATTATGGTGATGTCGGAAGCCTTTTCTGATATCAGTGATAATGTTCACCTTTCCATGGAGGAGGATCCTTTAGAGAATTTTAAGAAGATTTCTGAAGATTCCTTAATGTCAGGTTATGCTGTCACCAATATTTATGGCGGAGGCACCGTCGTTTCGGAATACGAAGCCCTGACCGGCATCAGTTTTGCCAGTTTGTACACGCCAACCATGCCCTATTACTATGTCCGAAAAGATATTGACTGTCTACCGCGGCTATTATCTTCCATCGGCTATGATACCATGGCCTTTCATCCCGGTTTCCCCTGGTTCTACAATCGGCAGAATGTTTATGAAAAAATGGGATTTGACTCCTTTTTCCATTGCGATAATGCCTTTTATGATGATCGCGAATTCGCCGGTGGATATATTACGGAAGCAACGACCTTTCATCAGTTGATTAGTGAATTTGAAAACCATTTGAATTCTTCGGATGCGCCGCTGTTTGAATTCTGTGTTACTATCGAAAACCATGGCGGGTACGAGGGGAAATACGGCATTACCGAGGCTTCGGTGGAATGTGATATTCCCATCAAAGAGTCTGATTTATTGGCCCTTACCAACTATCTTTATGGTGTTAATCGTGCCGATGAGGAGTTGGGACATTTGGTGGAATATCTTGAAACCGTTGAGGAACCGGTGGTTCTCGTGTACTATGGGGATCATAAACCGCTGTTAACAGGAACCTTTGAGACCATCGGTTATGATTTGTCAGGCGAGGTTTTGGAAGGAAACTCTGTGGAACAGTATCAAACACCCTTCCTGATTTGGGAGAATCAGGCATCTCGGGAATCATTGGATTTGTCTGAAAACGTAGCAGAACTTGGCTTCAGTGATTTGGATGATTTTAGTGTGGCTTATCTGGGGTCAACTTTGATGGAGCTTCTGGGATTTGACGGTCTTTCTCCATTTTTACAGTATGTCAATACGGTCCGCGATCAAGTTCCCATTTGGAATCTCAGCGTCTGGGCCAGCTCTGGCGGAACACTTCAATCTAAGGATGATATTCCAGACAATATTGTCGATTTGTTGAGTACTTATCGAAGCTGGTCTTACTATAAATTGTTCGACGATGATATATCGAATTAAGGCTTTTGCGGTATGAAATAAAACAAAACAGAATCAAACACAAAACTCTGTACTTTTGGTACAGAGTTTTTGTTGTAAAAAATCTTTAATTACCGCACTCGACACTGATTTTGTTGAACATTTCCAACAGTGATTCGGTGGTGCAGTTTGCCTTTGCCTCTCCACTTTTGTCCATGACGATCTCCCCGCGATCCAACATCAAAAGGCGATTTCCGTAAGTTTCGGCATGGCGCAGATTGTGTGTCACCATAATGGTGGTAAGCCCTTTTTCGCGGACAATCTGATCGGTAAGTTCAATAATTATTTCCGCTGTTTTGGGATCCAGAGCCGCTGTATGTTCGTCAAGAATCAAGAAATCCAGATCAGTCATGGTAGACATCAAAAGCGCCATAGCTTGGCGCTGCCCGCCGGAGAGAGAGCCTACTTTGACATCCATTTTATCTTCTAGGCCAAGATTGAGGGTGCGAAGTAGTTCCCGATAGTAGGCAATCCGTTTTTTGCGAATGCTGAACTTCAAGTTGAAGGGATTCCCCTTGTTATCCGCCAAAGCGAAATTCTCTAAGATTGAGAGACTTCCGCAAGTTCCCATGGCGGGATCTTGGTAAACTCGGCCGATCCGCTTCATGCGTTTGTAGTCGGGTATTTTGGTGATCTCTTGTTCGTCTAAAAAAATGGAGCCTCCCTCCAGAGGGATGGAACCGCAGATGATATTTAACAGAGACGTTTTTCCGCTACCGTTAGATCCTACCACAGTGACAAATTCGCCATCATGAATGGTCAAATTAAAATTGCGAAATAAGGTCATTTCATTGACGGTGCCTGGATGATAAATTTTGGTAAGGTTTTTTAATGTCAGCACGACTTCACCTTCTTTCTCCGTTCCATGGAAAATACCAGAATCACCAGGAACAAAATGGCAGTGATCAATTTCATATCAATGGCAGGCATACCGCAGGCAATGGCAATAGCAATACAGGCTTTGTAAAGAATGCTGCCGAGAATCACCGCAGTAGTTGCCTTTACAAAGGATATTTTGCGAAATAAACTCAAACCGATGATGACTGAGGCCAGGCCTATCACGATAGTGCCGGTACCCATGGTGATCTCAAAGTATCGCTGTTGCTGGCACATAATGCTTCCCGCCAGGGCCACAAGGCCGTTGGAGATGGCAAGTCCCAGGATTTTTACAGTCCCTTTGTTTTTCGCCAAGGAAGTCACCACCACGTCGTTATCTCCCACAGCCTGCAGCAAATAACCGCTGCGGGTTTTTAAGTAAAGATCCATCAAAACTTTGGCGATGATCGTGACAACGACGATGACCAACAAGATGTTGTATGTTCCCAGAGGCCCCTGGAGTAGTGCTTCAGTAACTGGATGATTAAAAATGGTCGTGGATTGAAAGATCGGTACATTGGCGGAACCCGCAATATGAAGATTTACAGAGTAAAGCGCCGTCATGGTGATGATCCCGGAAAGAAGATCTCGTACTTTGCATTTAACATGGATCATCCCCGTGATAACGCCTGCTAAAGCTCCTGCGATTAAAGACAAGAGCAGCGCCAAAAATGGGGAATATCCCCGAACCACCAAAGCTGCTGTGATGGCGGCGCCCAGAGGATAGCTGCCGTCTACGGTAAGATCCGGAAAATCGAGGATTTTGTAAGTGATTAAGACACCCAGAGCAATGATGCCAAAAATAAGCCCCTGTTCCAGAATGCCTAAAATGATCGTTAACATAAGATTTCTCCCAATGGATACGCATCAATACCGCCGAAAATTGCTGTCTCGGCGGTATTGACGGTATGTTGTCGTTGATATGATTACTCTTCGTTGGCGTCCAAAGCTCGATCCGCCAATTCTTCCGGCATTTCAATGCCGAGGGCTTCCATTGCCTCGTAGTTGACGTAAAGCTCACTGGCTTCAATGGTTTCATAAGGCATGTCGGATGCTTGGGCTTCGCCTTTCAGAATTTGCGCTGCCATTTTTCCTGTCTGGACTCCCAAATCAATATAGTTAATCCCTTCTGAAGCGACGCAACCATCTTTCACTTGTTCGACTTCACTGCCAAATACGGGGATATTTAGTTTGTTGGCTTTGTCAAGAATGGTCTGGAGCGATCCCACCACAGTGTTGTCGGTGAGGTTGGAGAGACAATCTACTTGCAGAAGGAGGTTATCGGCGGCAAGAGGAATGTCCGCTGAGGTAGAGACGCCGCTTTCCACGATTTCAAAACCGTATTGGGGAGCCAGTTCTTTATAAGTTTCCAGAGTGGAGAGGGAATTGGCTTCGGAAGTGCAGTAAAGGATGCCGATGGTTGTTGCCTCCGGCAGCATGGCGCGGATCATTTGAAGCTGAGCCTCAACGGGGAGTTTATCGGCAGTACCGGTCACGTTTCCTTCGGTGAGCATCGCTGTTTCAGGGTCGGAAACGGCAGTGAACACTGTGGGAATATCAGTACTTTCGGCGGCGTTAAAAGCACTTTGGGCCATAGGGGTAGCAATGGCACAGATCATATCGACATCCTGGGCCACCATGGATTGGGCAATCTGGTTGGCAGTATTGGTGTCAAACTGAGCACTTTGAAGGTCAACTTCCAGATTCTCACCTTCTACAATCCCTTCCTCTTCCAATCCCTGAAGGAATCCGTCTTTACAATTTTCCAAAGAAGGATGATCGCCGAACATGGCGATGCCGACGGTATATTGTGGTTCTTGCGTTTCTTCTTCGGCAGTGGTATCGTCTTGACTGCTGCAGGCCGTAAGCATTGCAATCGATATGATTAGCGTGGATAACAGAGCAATGATTTTTTTCATGATGGTTCTCCTTTGATTATATTTTCTGTTAGCATAATTGATTGTGATGTTTTAATTTTATTCTTTCACCGGCAAAGAAGCGAAGCCTTTTTCCAGATCTTCATCGGTGGGAATAAAGTCGGTCATACTGCCATCCATATATGACATATAGGCAGACATATCAAAATAGCCGGTACCGGTAAGCCCGAAGACAATGGTTTTCTTTTCGCCGGTCTCTTTGCATTTCAGCGCTTCGTCCATGGCTACACGAATAGCATGAGAGGATTCGGGAGCGGGTAAGGTGCCTTCGCAACGGGCGAAGGTGGTAGCTGCTTCAAAAATCTTATTTTGTTCCACTGCCCGAGCTTCCATGTATCCGTCATGATAAAGTTTGGAAACAATGGGGCTCATTCCGTGGTAACGAAGGCCGCCGGCGTGGTTAGGGGAGGGAATGAATCCGCTGCCCAGAGTGTACATGCGCATTAAGGGAGTGGTTTTTCCGGTGTCGCCAAAGTCTAATGCGTATTTGCCTCTGGTCAAGGACGGACAGGAAGCAGGTTCTACGGCGATGAATTGAATATTATTTTTGCCTTCGATTTTATCGGCCATATAGGGGGAAATCAGTCCGCCGAGATTGGAACCTCCGCCGGCACAGCCGATGATGATGTCGGGTTCCACATCGTATTTTTCCAATGCGGTTTTCAATTCTTGCCCGATGATGGATTGGTGGAGGATCACATGATTCAGCACGCTGCCCAGCACATAGCGGCAATTATCTGTTTTTAAGGCGACCTCCATGGCTTCGGAAATGGCGCATCCCAGAGAACCTCCGGTATTGGGATTTTCCGCCAGAATTTTTTTGCCTACCTCCGTGGTGTCCGAAGGGGATGGGATCACCTTACCGCCGTAGGTTTCGATCACGGCTTTGCGGTAAGGTTTCTGTTGAGCTGAAACCTTCACCATATAAACAGTGAGGTCAATTCCGTAAAAGGCGCAGGCCATAGCCAAAGCCGTACCCCATTGCCCGGCGCCGGTTTCCGTGGTTAAGCTGGTTAACCCTTGTTCTTTGGCGTAATAAACCTGGGCAGCGGCGGAGTTTAATTTATGGGAACCGGAAGTATTGTTCCCTTCAAATTTATAATAGATCTCTGCCGGAGTATCCAGGATGCGTTCCAAATTATAAGCTCTCGTCACCGGGGATGGACGATACATTTTGTAGAAATCTTGAATGCCCTGGGGAATCTCGATGTAACGGTCGTCATTGTTTAATTCCTGTTCGATTAATGCGTCGCAGAAAACAGGCCGCAGGTCGTCGGCGGTACAAGGTTCCATGGTTCCGGGATTGATAAAAGGTTCCGGCTTTTCTTTCATCGCGGCGCGGACATTGAACCATTGCTTCGGCATTTCGGATTCTTCCAGATAAATTTTGTAAGGTACTTTGCTCATGATCATCATTCCTTTTCTTTTAAATTTTTGAAGGTACATGATGGGCAATAAAAAAAGTCTTTCTCCCAACGAAGGGACAAAGACAGACTTTGCGGTACCACCCAACTTGCCGAAGATACAAATTCCTTTAAGGATTTTTCTTGCGACCACTCTTTTCATATACCATCATATATGCCGCCTTGATAACGGGCGCGGTTCCCGTCAGCGCCTACTCCTTTTGTTTCGGGCTGCCCTCGGAAGTCCATTCACCAACTGATTCCATATCCCACTTCCAGCAACGGGGACTCTCTGAATGGAAATGCCATTTGGCTACTTCTCTTCGTCGTCGGTTTTCTTATTTAGCCAATACTATACACCGAGAAAAATCAGTTGTCAAGTGTTTTTTGAAAAAATTTATCTTTTTGTGAAATTTGTCGAGAAGTTGCGGCTTGGTATGTTATAATATTATCGAATAATCCTTTTGTATGATGAAGTTGTATGATGGAGGTACTGACGATGCGACCTTGGTTTCTCCTAGGGATTCTTCTTTCCCTGATTTTTTGTATGGGAATGCCGCAATATGCTGCAGCGGAAGAGCCTGTGGATTATGGTGCGAAACTTCTTGCCGTTACATTTGACGATGGCCCTGGCGCTGATACTACAAGACTGCTTGACGCTTTAAAAGCAAACAATGCCCATGTGACATTCTTTGTTTTGGGAAAACTTGCAGAAAACCGGCCGGAAATTGTGAAACGAGCTTATTCTGAAGGTCATCAAATCGCCAGTCACAGTTGGAATCATGCCAAACTTACCAGTCTCAGTACAGAGGCACTGCAAAATGATTTAAACTGTACGGCAGGGGTAATCCGCAATATTACGGGGCAAAAGGACGTCTATTTGCGCCCTCCCTACGGCAGCTACAATGATACAGTGCGAGCCTATGCCGGGGGCCCTATCATCTTTTGGTCCGTGGATACACTGGATTGGAAATATCGTAATGTGGAAACCGTGAAACAGACCATTTTAGATCAGGCGGAAGACGGTGGGATCATATTGCTCCATGATATCCACCCCACCAGTGTTGACGGATTCATTGCATCTTTGGGAGAATTGAAAGCCCGAGGTTATGAATTGGTCACTGTTTCGGAACTGTTTCGCCGTCGTGGTGTCGTTGTAGAAAACGGTTCAGTTTATATTTCCGCTCCCAATCGAGGAATCAATCTGCCGCCTTTAAACTATGACGGCAAGGAATATGACGAATCGAAATTGGATGAGCATTGGGCCTATGAGGCCATTTGTTTTGTGCGAAAAAAAGGACTTTTGGAAGGAACCTCGGAAACCGAATTCAGTCCCGATAAATATATGCGGCGCGGTATGTTTGTGACTGTTTTGGCGCGCCTTAGCGGGGAGGAACTCCCAGCGAAAGCCGCAGGATTTTCCGATATTGATGACAACGCTTATTATGCTTCCAGCGTGGCTTGGGCGGTACAACATAAAATTGTCAACGGAGAATATGATGCTCAGTTTGGTCCCAATGAGTTTATCACCAGGGAACAGCTTTGCGTCATGTTGGACCGTTATGCGGCATACCAAGAGGAACAGGCGAAAATAAAGAAGGAGGGGGTAACATCTTTTACCGATGAAGAAGAGATTAGCCCCTGGGCAAGGGAATCTGTGACCCTTATGGTGCAAAGTAATGTTGTGAACGGCACCACCGATGGTGCGTTCTTACCTCAAAATTATGCCACTCGTGCCGAGGTTTCCGCGGTACTTCAAAATTATTGTGAGCAGATGGAACACCCCTCCCTATGGAAGCAATTTATTTTTTGGCTGTTTGGTGAATGAGAACAGGAGCAGCTTCATCATTTGGATGGAGCTGTTTTTTGTTGCTATGATGAACAGCATATCGTAACTCCATGTTTTTTCCATGAATCTTTCCTACCCCCATTGACTTATATGGGAATATATTGCATTATAATTATAGCATGCTATGAAAAAAGGTGGTGAAAATTTTGCAAGAGATTCCCCATATCAGTTTTTATATGAAAGTGCTCCTACATCAATTTCAACACGAACGCACCGAAGTGTTGAGTCGTTTAGGGTTGACCGCGTCTCAAACCGATGTTCTGCTCTATGTGGCCATGTCGCCGGTGGGCAATATTTGCCAACGGGATATTGAGCATTTTTTTCATCTCAGCAATCCCACGGTAACGGGAATCCTTTGGAGGTTGGAACAAAAAGGATTTATTTCTCGGGCGGCAGATCCTGTTGACGGTCGCCGGAAAACAGTGCGCCCTACGGAAAAAGCAAAAGAGTTGTTAAAAAAAATCTATGAACTGAATTGCAGCATTGAGGAACGTTTGCTGGCGCCGTTAGATCGCTCTGAGCAAGAAACCATGTTTCGTTTATTGGAAAAAATGTTGACCTCCTTGATTTGTCATAGCACAGATTTTTTATCACTTCTCAAGAAGCAGCAGGAAACAGAAACATTAAAAGGAATTCTTGAGAACCAATCACAGTAAAGCAGGAGAGATATCACTATGGAAGAAGAAAAAAAGCCCCCGCGACAATCAATCTTTTTTTACATTATCATTTCGCTGGTTTTGACGTTGCTGCTCAATGCTCTCATCGTGCCGATGGTGCAGAACCAATCCATTGAGGAAGTTACTTATGATAAATTTCTTTCGGATTTGGACGGCGGCGCGATTACAGAAGTGCAAGTAAATGATGGAACCATTTACTATAATTGCCCCGACGATAACGGTGAGGAGCGACTTTATTCTACCGGAGCTATGAACGACGATCAGCTGGTAGAGCGGTTGAACGCTGCCGGCGTAGAATTTTCCCAGGTCGTTCCCCAGGAATTGTCGCCGATCATGAATTTGTTGCTGTATTACGGTGTTCCCATTCTTATCTTTATTTTATTGGGACGTATTTTGATGCGCCAGATGAAAAAAAGTGGCGGTAACGCCATGTCTTTCATGGGATCCAATTCCAAGGCAAAGGTATATGTAAAAGCCCAAACCGGAAAGACTTTTCGCGATGTCGCCGGTCAAGATGAAGCCAAAGAGGCCTTGCAGGAAATTGTGGATTTCCTGCATGATCCCGGTCGTTATGCAGAAATCGGCGCCAATTTGCCCAAAGGTGCTTTATTGGTGGGACCTCCCGGTACCGGGAAGACGCTTTTGGCCCAAGCGGTAGCCGGTGAAGCCAACGTACCCTTTTTCTCCATTTCCGGTTCTGAGTTTGTGGAAATGTTCGTGGGAATGGGGGCGGCTAAAGTCCGCGACCTTTTTAAACAAGCCGGTGAAAAAGCTCCTTGTATCGTTTTTATCGATGAAATTGACACCATCGGGAAAAAGCGTGATGGTCACGGCGTCGGCGGAAACGATGAACGAGAGCAGACGTTAAATCAGCTCCTCACGGAAATGGATGGGTTCGACGGCAAAAAAGGCGTTGTGATTCTTGCCGCGACTAACCGTCCCGAAACCCTGGACAAAGCACTTTTGCGCCCTGGTCGTTTCGACCGCCGCATTCCGGTGGAACTTCCCGACCTCAAAGGCAGAGAAGCGATTTTAAAAGTTCATGCCGATCGGGTCAAAATGGAACCAAACATTGATTTTAATGCCATTGCCAGAGCGACTTCCGGCGCCAGCGGTGCGGAGCTGGCCAATATCATCAATGAAGGGGCACTCCGAGCCGTACGTTGTGGTCGGAAATTGGTCAGTCAATCCGACTTGGAAGAAAGTGTAGAAGTCATCCTCGCTGGTTACCAGAGAAAAGGCGCGGTAATTTCGCCTCGGGAAAAAGAGATCATTGCCTATCACGAAGTGGGCCATGCTTTAGTGGCGGCAAAGCAAAAGAATTCCGCTCCTGTTCATAAAATTACCATCATCCCTCGGACTTCCGGTGCTTTGGGTTATACCATGCAGGTAGAGGAAGACGAAAAATTCTTGATGAACAAAGATGAAGTCTTTAATAAAATTGTTACCCTCACGGGAGGCCGTGCTGCTGAGGAATTGGTGTTCCAGTCTATCACCACCGGGGCTTCCAACGATATTGAACAGGCCACACGTCTTGCCAGGGCCATGATTACCCGTTTTGGCATGAGCAAGAGCTTTGATATGGTGGCTTGGGAAACCGTAACCAACCAATATTTGGGTGGAGATACTTCTCTGGCCTGTTCCGGAGAAACCGCATACAAGATCGATGAAGAAGTTGTAGAGCTGGTTCGCTCCGCCCATGAAAAAGCCGCAGGTATTTTGAAGGATAATATGGAAAAACTTCATGAAATTGCAAGATTCCTTTTGGAACGGGAAACCATTACCGGCGACGAATTCATGGAAATTCTGGGACAATAATTTATAGGGGGAATCGCTCCGTGAATGATTCAAATCATCTTTCAATGAAACCGAGTAGAGAAAGACAGCAGCCCTTTGTTGCCGCCGATACTTTGGCCAAAGCGTTAGACCGTCTCCAGGAATATATGGAGTTGCGGCAAATGTATCATGCTGCAATGCGGGAAATGACCACAAAATTAAAAAACCTTGACGAAGAATTTTGTATTCGTTTTGATCGCAATCCCATTCATCATATTGAATCGCGTTTAAAGTCTACGGAAAGCATCATTGGTAAAATGAAAGCCAAGGATTGTGAGATCTTTGTGGATTCGATTCGTCACAATATTACAGACTTGGCCGGTGTTCGTGTGATTTGTCATTATCTCCGCGATGTGGAAACATTGGCAGAAATGCTTCTGAAACGGGATGATATTGAACTTGTTTACATGAGGAATTATATTCAGAAACCGAAAAATACCGGTTATCGCAGTTTGCATCTGGTGGTTTCGATTCCCGTATGTTTGGCGGATCGCACAGAACAAGTTCCCGTTGAGGTACAGATTCGTACCGTTGCTATGGATTTTTGGGCTTGTCTGGAACACCAACTTCGTTATAAGTCCGAAGATGAAGTTCCCGTTGATCTGAGAGCGCAATTAAAGGATTGCGCAAGTATGATTGCTGAAGCCGATGAGATGATGCAGGAGATTTTCGATAAAGTCAAAAGTATTACGTGAAGTATCATGTGAAAAAATCAATCGATCAAGTAAAAACCTCCCCATGATATCATGGGGAGGTTTTGTATTTCCAGGTTATTGCTGGTATCGTTCAAAAAAACGCATAAAAATGGAAGTAACTTCTGCCCGAGTTGCACTTCCCTGGGGATCGAAGGTACCGTTATCACGACCGTTAATCAACCCAGCGCGCTGTGCCAAATCTACAGAATTTCTTGCATAGTTACTGATTTTTTCCCCGTCGGTGAAGTTGGTGACTTCTCCGTCGGTGGCAAGTTCAATGCCGCACCAGTTGGCATAACGGATCAAAATGACGCAGACCTGCTCTCTCGAAATGTTGCTAAAAGGAGAAAAAGAATTATTTCCCATACCGTTTACAATGCCATTTTCCGCAGCCCAGGCAATGCTACCGCTGTACCATTGGTCTTCTTTTACGTCGCTGAACAGCAGTTCGTAATTATCAACATCAAAAACATCCAGTCGGCTTAAAATCGTGACAAACGTTGCGCGATCCGTTTCGATATCAGGGGAGAAGCTAACTTCGGAGGTACCGTTGATCAGATTATTTTTATGAGCCGATGCAACATATGAAAAGAACCAGTCGCTGGATTCTATATCGTGAAAGGGATTATCCCAAACGCTGTAAGTAAAGGTTGCCACATCGCTGCTCTGCATTCCGATTCCGGCGGAAATCGCTTTAATGGTGCAATCATTATTCAGGATGATTGCGCCGGTATATTTGGCGGAGGAAGTCGTCGGTGTAGAACCGTCGGTGGTGTAATAAACCGATGCGTTGGAAGTTGAGGAGAACAAACTGACACTGTCTCCGGCAGCCAGTAGACTTCCACTATTGTAAGAGGAAGAAGGTGTTGCAGCTTGGCTCATGGAGACCGATTGCACCATTACGTCGCTCTTGCTCATGGAGGACTTCACGCCGATGGCTCTGATTGTAACCGGGGAACGTGCGGTAAAGGCGCCGGTATATCTGATGGAGGATGTCGTCGGCGTGGAACCGTCGGTGGTATAATAGATCGTTGCTCCCGAAGTTCCACAAGACAGCGTTACCGATTTTCCCCCCAGAACATCACTGGTAGAGAGGGTGGGGGTCGCAACTTGGTCTTCGGTATATCCATCTTCAAGAATATAGATAAATCCCAAAAAAATCTTAGAGGGATACAAGGACGATAAGGATCTCGTCTGAGTCTGGAAAAATGTGGAACCGTAATAGGATTCGGAAATGGTAATCGTGCCGTCACTGTTAATTCTTTCCACGACTGCAACATGACCTTGATTGTGGCTGCTGTCATTGGCCCAAACGGCAATGGCTCCTAGTTTTGGTGTTTGACCGTAGGGATAATAACCGTTATTTACATTATAATCATACCATCTGCCAGCGTTGTTGGGACAAAGATTGGGACGTGTCCCTAAAATTTCATAAGCTCGTCCGTAAGCATAGGCAGTACAATTCGGCATTCCATAACCTGAGGCGTAAAAAATATTGAGGTTGCTGAAATAGTATCGATTATCGCTGGTTGGTGCAGTGAGTCTGGGCTCATATAACGTTGCAGAGGTTGTTGCGTCGTTGGATTCGTCTTCCCCAGCTGCGGCAATCATCTGGGAGGTTCCATCGCTGAGACGGTAGATCGTGCCATTGGCCGTATAAAGACAAGTACCGTCACTTTGCATGGAAAAGGATGTCAATCCTTCTTTTTCAAAAAATAACGTTCCATTTTGGCAATAAACTCCTTGGTCATGCAAATAGAAAAGTTCTCCATTCGCAATAGAAAATTGCGAGACCTTTCCTTTTGTAGTGAAAAAGGGTTCACTTTCTTCATTACGGAAAAAAGAGGTAACTCCATCCTCATATTCGGCGAAATAAAGGGAATTTTGGCAATATGCCACCGATAAAACATGAGAGGAACGCAGAAGAGTCGTTCCCGTTGTATCGTTTTCCAGATACAAAGCACCATCCTCTACTTTATAAGTAACGTCATCGCCATAGGCAATTTCACCGCTGTTGGCGACAGTAGATTCATATACATCATTGGATGGTTGGTCGATTTCAGCTGCAATTGGTGTAGAAAAACAAAATATGAAGAACAAAAGCAACATGGGGATTCGATCATAAATGATGCTGCTTCGGACATTGTTTTTATGCATCCTCGCAGTTACCTCCCTAAATATTGATATCAACAGTATATAATAAAATGGAAAATCTTGCAAGGAATATTGTAGAATTTTGTAGGAGCAGAGGTCTTCCTGAATAACCTAGTTGTAAACAGTATAAAAGAGACTGCGGAAACGAGTCCGCAGTCGTTAGTTACTCTGTTGTGGTTGTCGATTGTTTGAAGTATTTTAAATGACATCTATTGATGAGAATTTCTCCTATGATTAAAACAATCATAGTTCCTCCCAATAAAGGCAAAATGGTTGTCAATTCCAACCCCCGTCCGGGTGTTAGAAGAATAATTCCTATGGTTGCTATCAGAATTCCTTGTTCCAGGCGGGCTAAAATCGTTCCCACAAAGGTCGGTCCCCAAATGTGGTAAGCGCCTGGAATTTTGCCATTAATTTTTCGCAATTTGATATATGCCTGAAAGTTGATAATATAGGGTAAAAGGAAAATAATATTTGTAAAAGAAAATAAAGTCCAAAAAAGATCCTCGGTATTATGGGCTATCAGGCCGTAGATGAGAGCGGTGACAGTCCCTACAATTCCGGTCATAATGAGAGCTCCCACAGGAATGTCGCGGGATTTCCCTTGTTTCCCAAAGGCCATTGGCAATTCGTGATCTTTTGCGGCTCCCGCGGCCAAACGTCCGGCTCCAATCATCCATGTTACTTCTTGGGCAAATAGGATGGCCAGAAAAATGCTCCCTATTATAAGCACCACACCCTTTTCAATTGCTGGTGAGAGGTTAGCGAAAAGAAAGCAATTCATAATTGTATCAACAATGCTGGTATCTTTTTGTGGAACAATGATAATAATTGCGAGCAAAACAAAAATATATAAGGTTGAGATCATGAATGTGTTGGCAATGGTAGCACGTGGTACTGATGTGGTTGGATTTTTGATTTGGCTCCCCACAGAGAACATAACTTCAAATCCCAAATAATTGTAGATCAATGCTGAAAGGAAAAGAAATGTGTCGTTGAGTTGCGGACGAAAAGATTGTAGAGAAATATTGTTAGCCGGGGCGTTTCCTTGCAATAAAAAGAGAATTGCCATCAAAACCATGGCGGCCGCGATGAAAATTTTAAAAAATGCTGCTAAATTGGTAAAGCGTGTTACTGTTCGCCGTGATCTTAGGCTGAACAGAATGATACACCATATCAACGCTATTGACATCAATAGCTGATACAGAAACGGGACCTCTCCCAAGAATACTTGACAAAAAACGCTGATCGTAAAGATACATGTGGAGGGCGTCCATATTGCATTGTTAATCCAGTAGAGCCAAGACATTCTTGCGCCCCATTTTGGACCGTAAGCCTTTTTGACCCAAGCATACATTCCGCCGTCGGCAGGGTAGGAGGAGCCCATTTCCGCCATGATTAAACCTGATGGAAAAAGAAATATCAGAGAAATAATCACAGACCAAGTGATGGAGGAGGCACCCATAGAGGCAACAGGACCTACGGTGTCCAAAAAGAACATTGCACAGATCATCCCTAAAAAAATGTCTTTTTGTCTCAGAATCCCTCTTTCGTTTTTCTTTTTCATAGGGCGCCTCCTTTCCAATATTTTATGGTTGGTTTGGTATCACTTATTTTTACAACCTTTTTTACGGTTGATATTAAAGATTTCACCAAGACCAAGGCCTACCAGAAAACCGATGGCTAAGGCGATGCCGGTAACCCAGTCAATGGGTTGGCCCGGTACCCAGAAGAAAAGTACCATGGTGAAAATAATTACGATTTGACAAAAACGGCCTATCAGAATACCGAACCAGTCAGGACCGGGAAAACGATAGCCGCGCTGCGTTGCTTTGTCATTTTTTCTTAACTTAATAAATGCAGAGCAACAGAAAATAAAGGGAATGAGGAAAATTAAACTGGTAAAGGAGAACAATGTCCAGAAAAGGTCGCTGGCGGTACCGCCTACGAAAGAGGCCAGCAGACCATAAATAATAATAAGCGTAGTACCGACAATTCCGATAATGACAGAGCTGCCGAGGGGAGTCCCTTTTTTGGTTGTTTTTCCAAAAATTTTAGGTAGCTCATTATTTTCGGCGGATTCGATGGCCATATATCCCGATGCCTGGAGCCAAGCGGGACCTTGGGACACCAAAGTATAAAGGAAAATAAGGCCGATGATTACATAAAGCGCTGTACCGAGACTGCCATCAAAAGTCAAAATGAAACAATTCAGAATGCCATTGATAATGTCAATTTCGGCTGCCGGTGTTATAGTACAGATAGCCAGGGTAAAGAGGATATAGATTCCGATCATTAAAATAAGGCTTAAAACGATCATACGGGGCAAGTCTTTGGCGGGGTTTTTGATATTGCTGCCGCCGATGGCACTGATTGCGTCAAATCCCATAACATTGTAAATTAAAGCTGGAAAAAATGCGAATGCCGCGCCGATTGTAGGTTTGAATTCGTCTGCGGTGAATTTTGTTGCTGTTTGACCTCCGTTTTTAATTAAGTAAATTATGGCGCAGAGTACCAAACAGCCAACAATGGTAAGTTTGGCAATGCCGCCTAAATTCCGCATTTTTGTCGATTCGTTTTGGGGTTGAATCGCCAGAAATACATAAAGCCAAACGAGTACGCAGGATAGTGCTAAATATACAAAAAAAGAAATTTCTAATCCAAACAGCAGATTCAGCATTTGGCTGACAACGTCCATTACGAAAATTGTGGCCGAGGCTACCCAAACAGCATTATTCAACCAATAATACCATGCGGTCCTGGATGCAAAAGCAGCTCCCATGGAGATTTTGACCCAATGATAAAGTCCACCGTCTGAGGGATAGGTGGAGCTTAATTCCGCAGTGATTAAGGCCATAGGCAAAAAGAAAATAACACCTAAAATTAAGTACCAAGTAATGGAACTGATTCCCATGGCCGAAGAGGTTGTACCGGAATCCAGGAAGAGCATAAGAACGATGATCCCTAAAAACAAGTCTACGGCGCTTAATTTTTTAGGTTGGGCGGTAGTTGTTGTCATTGCAAACACTCCTTTTCAATGTAATTAAGGTGCTTCCCGGGCGGCATGTGCCACCCGGAAGCGGGTTCGTCAGGAAATGATGCCAAGATCACGTTCTTCTTTTTCAATAATTTCCCGAATGGTGCCGGCTGCATAATCCGAAAGAGGCATCGGGTTGTGGGTTTCCAAAATGCGCCGTGCTTCCTCATCACAGCGTGTTTTAATATCCACGGAGCCTTCCAAAATCCAGTTTTCCATCATATTGCGATCAATGAACTTAGGGGCAGACTGATAACCTCTTGTTTTAGATACTGTATTTGGCTCAGTAAGTTGGTTCCCACCGGGGCCGACACGAATCACAGAGTCGACATCGAGCGTTTCGTCATTGACAGGGATACCTTGGAGCGTGTAGCGAATCATGCCGGCAAATTCATCATCCATGACCATCTGGCCATAACCTAAAGTGATGCCGGATTCCAACATTCCCAGCCCGTAAATAAGATTGGCACCTGCCAATGCTGGTAATAAGGCTGTCAATGTCTTTTCATGACCTGCTTGAATATCAGATAATTTGCTGTCTGCCTAGGTACCTGCGACAAAACTGGGGATTTTATAGAACTGCGCCATTTTGGCAACGGCAGCTGAAATCATTCCCAGTTCAGGACAGCCAACAGTTGCGATTGCGCGGCGAAGATCCATCGCCGTGGTGGAGCTGCCATAAGTACAAGGGTTGCCGGGATTCACAAGTTGAATCATTACGATATAAGAAAGGATTTCTGCATTGTGTACGGTGAGCGTACCTGCCAAAGTAACAGGGGTGGAGCCACCGGCCATGGCCATAGACAGAGGATTGCAGGGCAGACCAACCGATGCGTATTCGATCAACTGCTCCGTATTTCCTTCGGGAAGAGTCAATGGGCTTACCGGGCAACCGCCGCCGGAGATAATGGGACGGTCTTTCAGTTTATCTTTTCCGCCAACGATGGCGGCGGCCATTTCAATGGCCAATTTTGCCTGATGGGCGCTGTCAGCACCTTGGCTTTGATGCTTGGTGGTATTGGAAAGAGTTGCTTCCGTATTATGGAGCATAGCGACTCTTTCGTCTTTGTCACTGGCATATAACGTGTCTTCGATGACATCAACGTTGGGCAGCGCATCGACGAGGCGTGCAACGTCGGCAATATCTTTTTTTACGGAAGGGCGACGTTCTCCGGTATATGGATCAATGACCATGATGCCTTGACCAAACGTAAGGAAATTGACGCGTCCACTTTCCAAAACAACATCATTTTTGGGATCACGACCGGCCATAAGAACTCTGGGTGGGGCTTTCCGTACAGAATCTTCAACGAGCCATGCGGGAATTTTTACGATTTTCTTTTCGTGATCGACACGGCAGCCGCCGGCCTCAAAAATTTCGATGGCTCGTTCGCTTTCACAGAAAACACCGGTGGTTTCCAGTAGTTCTAACGTTGCCAGATGAATACGTTCACACTCTTCCTCAGAAAAAACATTGAGACTGAAACCGGACAAAAGGCCGCGTCCGCAAGAAATATTTCTTCTCATAAATTGGATCTCCCTTTCTTTTGATTTTTCATATGTTTTAATATCATTGTTCTTTTAATGTTGCCTCAGCTTTGGCCGCAATTTTATCAAGCTCCGAAACAAGGGCGCTGTCAAATTCTGGTCCTTTGTGGGTCGAGAGGATCTGATCTAATTTTTCTTTAGCGGTCTGACGATAATTTTCAAATCCATTAGCAAAGAGGAAAGAATTTTCAGATTTATCTGTGAAAATATTTTCTTTGAAGTTGGCGAAGGTATGATCATGATCCAAGAAGTGACCTCTGGGGCCTTTTTCTTTGATAATATCCAGGGCCAAAGTGTAATCGTTGACAGGGAAGTGACGGAAATACGCTTTGGCATAGCGGAGTACTTCCAAGTCCATCACCACGTCAACAAGGGAACTGCTGAGGCAGCTCTCCCTAGTGCCGATCCAGCACGCTACATCAACACGGGTCATAAGTTTCATTGCGCAGCGGAAAATATTTCGCTCAAATCCTGCTTTGGTAGAAAAATCCTTGTATTCCACACTGCATCCCATGGCGGAGGGCATATCGTAAAAACGAGCCATATCGCAGTCTCCGGCGCTTAAAAGGACGTATTCGCAGTTTTCGTAATCAATGCCGCCGTCGAAAAGGTTGGGAGCTCCTGCATCAGAGGCATAAAAGACTCTCGCGTCTTCCGCCGCACATTTTGCAATCATGTAACAGGCAAGGTTTTCACTGTTGACCAATAAGGTATCGGCGGCAAAGGTAGCCGGGGATGTCGTTGTCATTTGAGGCAGTGACATGGGAATGATCGGTACCCCGGCTCTGGCTGATTCCACAATAGCGTCGGCAATACCATGTTCAATGGCCAATGGGGTAGTGGGAGCGGAAAGCAGAGACAGTACGGGATTTTTGCGGAAGGCTTCGCTGCCGCCGGCAACGGTTTGGGCCATTTCAATCTGATATCTTGCTAAATCGCCCGAGGCAGAGGAACATTGAACATGCTTGCCGATATTGCGGAGAGCAATTTCCGTAGCTTTGAATTCCTGCAATTCGCCGGTGTATTCTCCCGGCATCATCAGAGGCCAGAAGCAGTCCATTTCTGGAGAGGCATCTGCCAGAACGCAAAGTTGGCGTAAGTCTTCCTCTGTCGCATAACGGTTTTTACCGGCATCTTCGTCATAGATGTAAGGAACGTACCCTGCGGTGGTGCTGAAAGGATGGGTGATCGAGGGAACTTGTTTGCGGTAAGCTTCTGTATATGCGCCGATGGGAAAGGTATGTACGATTAAGCCCAGCATTTCTTCTGTCATTGCTTTAGGAAATCTTACATTTTCGCCGATTACTTTGGCGCCTTTTGCCTCTAACATTTTGCGAACATTTTCACTTCCGATTACTACGCCAACTTCTTCAAGAAGTTGTAATGATGTCTCATGAATAGTTTCCTGTTCCATTTTGCTCATCATGGATAATACTGAATGCATTATTTAAAACCTCCATCATTCATTTTTATAATTCCGCGCGTTATCCTTGGTTTAATGCAAAAGAAATGCCAGAATAAAAGAAAAAACGTCGATTCCCTAATACATCCCCTAGGGAAACCGACGTTATGATGGCCTTTTGATGTTTAAAATTTTTTTCCAATAATCACTTTTTGTATGGAAAGATGAGAGGCCTATTGATTTTTGTTTTAAAAATTGTTACATATATGAAACATATTTATTACATAATGGAATCGTATTGATACAGTTTGTCACACTTTGTCTTTATCCAAAGAGAGTTTGCGGTAAAACGTAGCTCTGGATATTCCCAATGCTCTTGCGGCGGCGCTGACATTGCCGTTGGCCGCATTAAGGGCCGCTAATAAGCGTTGCTGCTCTTGCTCTTTTGCTTTTTCTTTCTTGTACCCCCGGATTTCATGAATGGACGAAAGATTTTGCTCCATGGACAGCGGCGTGGCAATGCTCTGCTTTTCATAAGATTGCGATGTGGCCTCTAATATATGTTGTGGCAAATATTGGGCGGTTAGCTCATTGCCTCCGGAAAGAAAGAGCATACGTTCTGCTACATTTTGTAATTCTCTTACATTGCCGGGCCAATCATAGCGAGACAATGCATCCATGACTTCTGGTTGTAAAAGTTCCAGGAAGTTTTCCGCAGGGCAGGCTTTTGCCCAAAACGAGCAGAACAGAGGTAATATATCTTCCTTTCGTTTTCGTAACGGAAGAATGTGAAGATTAATAACATTGAGACGGTAATATAGGTCTTCACGAAAATTTTTTTCAATGACTTCGTTTAGCAAATTGCGGTTGGTTGCGCAAATAATACGGATATCTACGGGGATCTCTCGGTTGCCGCCGACCCTGGTAACACGCCGTTCTTGGATGACTCGAAGCAATGCGATTTGCTGCTCCATAGGCATATCGCCAATTTCATCCAAAAAGAGCGTTCCTCCGGCGGCCAGTTCGAATTTGCCGGGCTTCCCGCCTCTTTGTGCTCCGGTGAAAGATCCTTCGCTGTATCCAAAAAGTTCACTTGCGACCAGTTCTCTGGGAATCGCGCCGCAATTTACGGCTACAAAGGGGCCGTTTCTGCGGGGGCTGCTGTTGTGGATAGATTGTGCGAATAATTCCTTCCCGGTACCGCTTTCGCCTTCAATTAATACATTGCAGTCGCTGGTAGCAGCTTGCTTCGCCAGAAAAATGGTTTCTTGTAAGCCGGGGCTGGTGGTGACGATATCCTGAAAACTAAATCTCGCCTGTGCGCCGCTCATGCGGTTGATCATTTTATGAACCTGAGGCGTTGGTTTTAGTACGAGAATGCATTTAGATACGAGACCGTTTTTGACATCCAATGGTTTGCCTGAGACGACAAATGAAAACTCCCGTTTTGTTGTGCCGCAATGCATTTCAATATCAAAGAAGGAGATTTTCTTTTGAAAAAGGCGATTTAATACGTTGCTCTTTCTTTGGGTTAACAGCCCTTTGAAGTATCGGGAGATCTCTTTTTCCTCTTCAAGCCAAACGTCTTTGGGGCCGTAGTTGAGAAATTCACAGGTGCCGTCACTGTCAATTACCACAATCCCTTCGGAAATTCCAGAAAGAATGCTTTGCAGATAATTATTGAGCCGCAATAATTGAATGTTGGCGTGCTCCAGTTCATGGGTGCGCTGTTCGACCTTTTTTTTGAGTGTTTCTTCCATATTTTTAAAATGAGTGATATTTCTGCTGATGTCCTGATATTCAATGATATTTCCATTTTCGTCGTAAAACCCTCTGCCGCTGCTTTCCATCCAAACCACATCGTTTTCACCATTGCGCACGCGGTATTCATAATGATAATATGGATTTTCAGCGTTGACAAATCCCATCATATCATAGATTGCCTGGCGGTCTTCTTTTAGTACCAGATCCATAGTATTGGTACCGATCAGGTCATCTTGGTCATATCCGTAAAAATCGGCTAGTGCTTTATTGACAAAACGAAGGGAGTAGTTCGGCCCGGAGCGTTCCACCAATTCTGTCATGTTGTCAATAATGGAATCATATTGTGCTTTTCGCAGTTCCAGTTCGCGAATGCGTTGATTCTGTGTTTGGATCTGATTTTTGGCTTCCTCCAATTCGGTTTCTAACTCTTTTATTCTATCTTTCATTGTGTATTCTCCTGACTACATGTTTGAATATGTATTTATAATGTATCATAAATGTATCAATTTGTAAACAAAAATTTCTACATGATTGCCGATGATATTATGGATGATCGATATTGTTTGATGGAATTTTTGGGGTTGCTTTTATTGATTAGAGTAACCAATGAGGCTATCAAAACCAGAGATATTTTTTATGAAAATGGTAAAACAAAGTTCGTATGAAAACGAATCGTGTAGGAGTGGTAATTTATTTTTAAGGTCTTGACATCTTAGAAAGTTGTTTGATATAATTAATTTGTTGTCAGTAAGTATTCAAATTTAGTTTAGCCAGAGTTTCATACTCGCGTTAAAATTAATATGGCGAAAATATCGAGCGTTTTGGCTATCTTTTCATATTATTTTGGAGGCATAGCTCAGTTGGTTAGAGTACCTGCCTCACATGCAGGGGGTCGCTGGTTCGAATCCAGCTGTCTCCACCAAATAA
>CAJFVQ010000055.1 GCA_904420535.1 Candidatus Cryptoclostridium obscurum | reverse complement strand
GCGGGAAATATTGACATCGCAGCAGTTCCCACAAACCTTGCGGCAACCCTTTATCAAAGAACTCAGGGATCTATAGAAATCGCTGCCGTAAATACCCTCGGAGTGCTCTATATTTTAGAAAATAGTGATTCTATCCAAGGGATGGGAGATCTGGCGGGGAAACAAATTCTCAGCGCTGGTCAGGGGACCACTGCCGAATATGTCATCAACTACCTTCTGACTCAAAACGGCCTTGCTTTGGGAGAAAATGTCGTCATTGATTATGCATCGGAACACGCAGAAGTTGCAACTCAAGCCCAAGCGGGCAATTACGATGTAGTCATCCTACCGGAACCCTATGCGACATCTCTCATGACCCAAGACAATGCGTTCCACATTGCCATTGATGTAACCGAAGAATGGGAAACTCTGGGGAACGGAGCCTTAGCTATGGGCGGCGTCATCGTTCAAAAATCGTTTGCCGAGGAACATCCCGAAGCCCTGGCGGCTTTTATGGAGGAATATCAGGATTCTGTAGATTTCGTCAATGAAAATCCAACAGAAGCCGCTACTTTAATGGAAACCTACGATATTATCAAAGCTGATGTTGCAGAAAAAGCCATTCCCAACTGCAATATCGTATGCATCACAGGAGAAGAAGCGAAAACCGCTCTGGAAAGCTTCTACCAAGTATTGTTGGAGGCCAATCCCCAGAGTATTGGTGGAGCCATGCCCGGAGACGACTTTTATCTTACCAATTTTTAACTCAATTGGCCTTTGGTAAAGGAGATTACGCCACATGAAAAAAGTACTCCATTGGTTCCTGATTGCCCTACTCTGGATAGCCATATGGTGGATGGTTTATCGGCTGGCAGGACACGATGTTCTTTTTGCTTCGCCTACCGCCACCTGTAAACAATTATCACTCCTTATGACCCAGAGTGAGTTTTGGAGATCCGTCGTTTATTCCATGGGACGCATTCTTCTTGGTTTCGGTCTCGGAGTGTCCGTCGGAATTCTTTTAGCAACTCTTACTTCGATCTCCCCATGGTGTCGCGATTTTTTTAAACCGCTGCTCTCCATCATTAAAGCAACGCCGGTAGCCTCTTTCATTATTTTAGCACTGGTGTGGCTTAAGACCGGTCTTGTACCGGTCTTTGCCACATTTTTGGTGGTACTTCCCATTGTTTGGGCCAACGTGTTTCAAGGAATCAAGGAGACGGACCAATATTTACTGGAGATGGCCAAAGCCTTTCAAATACCGCTTTGGAAAAAGATCCGCCATATTTATTTCCCTTCTGTACGGCCTTACGGCACTGCCGCCATCGTTACAGCCATGGGCATGGCGTGGAAAGCAGGGATCGCTGCCGAAGTCATTGCCACCCCCATGAACTCCCTGGGAAAAGGGATCTATAATGCCAAAATTTATTTGGAAACCACAGAGCTTTTTGCATGGACCACCGTAGTGATCCTCTTAAGTGTGATTCTGGAACGGATGGTTATCGTATTGTTGCAAAAGAAAAAGGCGGTGAAAACACCGTGAAATTTCACAATATCACAAAAAATTACGGAAAAAAAACAGTACTTCGTTCTTTCCATCTGGAACTGGACAATCATGAGGTTACTTGCCTCCTCGGGCCTTCAGGGTGTGGAAAAACCACCTTGATGCGTATTGGCGCCGGTTTAGAAAAAATCGAGGAGGGATCTGTAACGGAACGTCCGAAAAAATGTTCCTTCGTTTTTCAAGAGGACCGCCTCCTCCCATGGTGTCGCGCTGTCGATAACATGACGATTTTAGGCGTTTCCAAGTCGCGCGCCTTGGAAGCCCTAGATTCGGTAGGTCTGGGTAAGGAAGAAAGCTCATTCCCCGATACCATGAGCGGGGGAATGAGGCGACGCCTTGCCATTGCTAGAGCTTTGGCTTTTGGTGGAGATTATTATTTCCTAGACGAGCCTTGCCGCGGCCTAGACAGTACCACGAAAGCAGAGGTATTGACGGCCATAAAAAAAATGATCGGTAACAAAGGAGCATTGTTGATTACTCATGATAAAGATGAAGCCTTGGTTTTGGCTCACCGAATCTTAGTGGCAGAAGGACTACCTTTGACTATAACAAAGGATCTTCCAGTAGGAGGATCCCTCGAAATCGAAAAACTATTCCAAAAGATCCATACGGAGGATGAAGGATGAATTATTTATGGGTTGCCCTGGGCGGCGCCGTAGGAGCGACGGGGCGTTATTTATTGAGCCAAATCAAAATTACCGCTTATTTCCCATTGACTACCATGGCCATCAATATTTTAGGCGCGATCATCATCGGCGCAATTTCTTATTTACCGTCACTATGGGGGCCGGTGAACCCAAATCTCAATCTTTTTCTTACCGTAGGACTATGCGGCGGTTTTACAACCTTCTCCACATTTTCCCTTGAAACAGTGGGATTACTGGAAAGCGGCAGAATTTTCATGGCATTGGCGTATATTTTTTGCAGCGTGATTCTTTGCATGATCGGCATCTATTTGGGCCGTGGAATATTGAAATTATTTTTATCATAACACAAACAGTAAAACAGAAAAATAAGAAAAAGACCTGATACTTCATATCAGGTCTTTTCAGTTTTCAAGGACATGAGAAACGCAGCCTCATATCATACCAAATCGCCCCGCCATGGACGGAAGCAGAGACGCCTTCATTTCTGAAACCAAAAGTCTCATAAAAAGGGATCAAACTTTTTTTACAGGTCAAGACTAATCCTTTCCGTCCTTGAGATTTTACATCTCCGATGACGCCATTTAAAAGGGCACTTGCACGACCTCGTCCGCGATATTCCGGAACGGCGGCAACGGCAAAAATCATTTGCCAATCCCCTGCCTTTTGGTGAAGCTCGGCGTTCTCAAACATTTCATCTCTGAGTCGTGGCTCATCCGTAGCCATGCCGCAAACGAAAGCCGATATCACCCCGTTTGTCTCCTCCAATATCCAAAAATGTTCGGGAAATCGCAATAACCGCTCTTTCAGAACTTTGGATGAAGCAGCTTCGGCAGGGGGAAAGCTCCTCGCTTCTATTTCGGCAATGGTCTGTAAATCATCTATGGTTCCCGTCCGTATATTCATCATTCTAGCTTCCCAATATTGATCACTTTGAACCAAATAGCCTTAAGAAAGCTCGAGGACTTGTCCCGGTGTAAGACATGCCACCTCTATACCGGGGCATTCGCCTTCTACAGCTGCCCGAAACGCCGCTGCATCCTGGGCAATCAGCGGATACGTGTTATAATGCATGGGAATGATCTTTTTGGGATTTAGCCATTTGGCAGCGACGCGGGCGTCATCGGGCCCCATGGTGAAATTATCTCCAATGGGAAGCATCGCTACATCAATCACATTGAAATCGCCGATAACCGCTTTCATATCATAAGTCAGCGCCGTATCCCCTGCGAAATACAGCGTCTGTCCATCGAGACGAATCAAAAACCCACAGGCAAGACCAAGATACTCTCTACTGCCGGCATCGTAAGCAGAACCATGAATCGCCGTGGTTAACTTCACAGAAAATTGCTCAGTAAAACGATGATTCCCGCCAATATGCATGGCATGGACATTGACGCCTTGAGTCTGGCAGAATAATGCCAGTTCATTGGCACCAACGATAATGGCACCGGTACGTTTCGCGATGTCCAAAGCGTCGCCGAAATGATCACTGTGCCCATGGGAAATCAAAATATAATCGGGGCAGACTTCGGCGGCAGACACTGCCGCCGTGGGATTTCCTGTCAAAAAAGGATCAACAAGGATTTTCACACTGCCTTCGATCCAAAATGCCGCATGGCCCAAATATTGAATTTTCATGCAACTACCTCCTTTGCAGTGGAAGCGCTTACCGCATGAAAGTGCCCATCAGAGCCAGTGCCTGCAATAAAACAACGAGAATGATGACAAAATTATGAAACACCAAACTGTACAAAAGCAGTAGCACCATGCTAACAAATACCATCACGCGGACAAAGCCTTCACCAAAACTGAATACTTTTTTTAAATCACATTCCGAAAAGCGTTGACACATTTTTTTCATTTTTCCCATGAGATCACCTCCATAAGACTTTATATGAGGCGATGGGAAAAGAAATGACTCAATAAGGTAAAAAACGATGCTCCGCAGCCAAATAAAAGACGCTTTGGGAGACTTTAATATCAAATAGTTTTGCCAGGGCCATGGCATATAATTCCATCTGACGACCATAATGCCGCAAAAAATCTTTTTCCCTTTCCGGTGTTAAACGGTTGGTTTTATAATCAACCAATATCCAGGAGCCATCCTTGCGGCGGTAAATCATGTCGATAGCTCCCTGTAAAATCATGGTATCGTTTTGCCCATTCTCCAGCAGAACATCGGCAGGGAAAGCCCCAGTAAAGTGCAATTCCCTACGCACTTCTACGGCGGACAAAACGTCTCTGCCGAAATCCTCCCGAAAAAAACCGAGAATGGCTTCGTCGTCCACGGCCTCCAGCATTTTTTCCGTCATAAGCTGCTCTGCGAGAAAAGTCTCGCGAATTTTTTTAAGAGAATCGGGATTCCACAAACGATCCAGGGGCAAAAATTCCATAAATTGATGGAATGCCGTGCCCCGCTCCGCTCCGGTAAGCGTCACAGTCTTCTGTAAAAATTTCGGCGCGGGTAAATGGATTTCCTCTTTTCCATGAAAAATTTTTGGCAAAAGATCCGTAACACTGACTTTGGCAGGCAATGGTTTGCCCCCTTTTTGCAAAATTACGGCTTTTAGACGTTCTAACCCGCCCGGGGGAGGCGAAAAACCGGAAACTTTCTTTTGAGAGAACGTTTCGGTCTGCGGCGGCAACGCGGGAACTGATACTATGGAACAAGAAAAGTTTTCATAGGGCAAACACTTCGTACTCCAACGAGATAAGCCGCAATAAAGCCATTGCATCATCGAAGAAGCAGAAATCACCTGCTCCGCCGGGAGTAGTTGGGAATCGCAGAAACGGCTCCGTCCGAATATCCGCTCCGTTTCATCAGGGCGGTCCGACGCCGAAGTAAAAATCAGTTTTTCTTTCGCCCTAGTCATGGCAACGTAAAAAAGCCTTAGAGATTCTGCCACATCGGCCAAATGACGTTTCCTTTGGATCAGGAGTCGAGGCAGTGTCGGCATGGAAATTCGTCGTTCCCAATCCTTGTATTTTGGACCAAAGCCCAAAGTATCGTGGAGAATCAAAGGTTCCCTCGTTTCCTGACGGTTAAAACCGATATTGAGATCTGCCACAAATACGACGGGAAATTCCAGACCTTTGCTACCGTGGATCGTCATGATTTTTACTGCGTCGGAATTTTCTGCATGATCGCTGACGAGATCAGCTTCATTTTTTTCCAGATTGCGAAGATAGCGTAAAAAATCAAAAAGACCTCCGCTATTGGTTTCCTGAAAGGCCATGGCCTTTTCTTGTAAAACCGCGAGATTGCGCCGACGAAGGGCACCGCCGGGGAGGCCGCCCCAAAATGCCTCGTAGTGAAGATTGCGCATTAGCATTTGTGAAAGATCCCCTACGGGATAAATTTTCGCCAAACCGCGCCATTGTTCTACCCTTTGGAGAAAAGAAGCCACTTTTTCCGAGGAGACCCCTTCTGTGGAATGATTCTTACAATATTGCAGACGAATCCAAAGCCGTTCCCCTTTTTTTCGGTGAGCAAGTGCCATCAATTCGTTTTCGTCAAAGGCAAAAAAGGGCGAACGCAACAGGGCCGCCAAGGGGATATCTTGGCAAGGGTTATCGAGGACATCCAATAAGCTGATAAAAAGACGAACTTCCGGAGTGTCGATAAAATGCCGCGCCCCTGGTCCTGAAACGGGGATGGCTCGCAATGTTAAATCATCTTCCAGCGCCGAAGCTTTTCCCTTTGCAGATCGTATCAAAATTGCGATATCCCCATAGCAGAGGGGGCGTTCTTCTCCATGATCCGTAACAGTCATACCATTAGTCATCATCTGCTCAATACGGGAGGCAATATAGCGGCCATGGTAGTGAATTTTTTCCGCATCGTCAAAATCCTTCTCCGCTCCTTCCTCGGGACGGTGGATCAAGATCGATTCTACCACCGGACCTCCGGCTTCGGAATATTGGGCACCGGGAATTAATGCCTCGTCCTCGCCATAGGGCATTTGCGAAGCTGCCGGATTCATCCATTGGGAGAAAAAGAAATTGACAGCTTGCAATATATCACCGCGGCTGCGAAAATTGCGATTCAATAAGATCTTCAACCCCGCTCCTTTTCCATTTTCTTTGCTGTAAGAATCGTAACGTCGACGGAACAGCGTATGATCGGCAAAACGAAAGCCGTAAATACTTTGTTTGATATCACCCACCACAAAAAGGTTATTCTCCCGGCAAAGCAAAGAAATGATCTGTTCCTGAAGGGGGTTGATATCCTGATACTCATCAATGAGAACTTCTCGAAAATCATTCCGATATCTCTCCCGAATCTCTTCGTGATCTTGTAAAAGGCGATAAGCATAAAGCTCCAGATCAGTGAATTCCAAAAACTTTTGTTTCAACTTATATGACTGGTACCGTTCATGAAACGCTAGCGTCAGTTCCACCAAAGTTTCCATTTCGCTGTAACAACAAGAGATCTCTCGAACATAGTGAGAAAAATCTTTTTGGAAGAAAGGGAGGATTTTATTCTTAAAATAGGTTTTCGCCGCATCTCGACGGGATTTCACATATTCCCTCACTGCAACATTGTCATCTTTTTTAGCCCGTCCCAAAGTTCCGAAGGGCGCGGCATTGCGCCAGGTATCCCAATCGCTTCCGGATAATTCCTCTAATGCCTTAATATCTTGGGATAATGTTTCTTCATACTTCACAGGGCCGCCGTTGGCGCGGCAATCTCGTAACGCCCCTTTCAATGTATCGATCACGATCCGCAATTCCTGTTCTGCTAACTCCAATACTTGTCTATGCCAGAAATCCGCATCGCCGAAACGTCGGAGCATTTGCCGCAGCCATTGTTCCAGATCTCCTTGGGGACGCCCGAATTCTATCAAATGCAAAATTTCCTTCTTGAGTCCTTCATCACTGAGGCGAGTACCATAAGAACGAAGTACTGTAAAGAATCGCTCCCGTTTTTCTTCCTCAGGTTCCATATAGCATTCCTCCAGAAATGCTTTTAATAGATCTTGGCGATGCACAGATGCCTGATTGGGATCGAGAATCCGAAAATCGGGATCCAGACCTGGAATCATCTGGTAATGGCGACGCAACAATCGCAAACAAAAGGAATGAAGTGTCGTAATGGGAGCGTCACTCAAAAACATCATCTGCTTTTCCCAATGTTCCCGCTCAGTTCCTTGCGACATCGCCAAAGCATCGGCAATTTTTGAACGAATACGGCTTCGCATTTCTGCGGCGGCAGCTTTCGTATAGGTGAGAACAAGAAGCTCATTGATGGAATCTCCGTCCCGCAGACGATCAAGGATCCGCTCTGTTAAAACCCCGGTTTTCCCGGAACCTGCCCCTGCAGACACAAGAATGTTGGTATCTCTTGTTTTAATAGCGCGGAGTTGCTCTTCCGTGAACTGCATCAATGCTCCCCTCCTTCCTCAGTAGGCTTTTTTCGATTCTTCCCATAACCCGTTTTCTCCAGGATCTTGGCCATGGCATCGCTGTGCTTTAATGGCGTCAATTCTCGCTCCTTTGCCATAAATTGGGCATCGTATCCACAGACTGGACGATAAGGACAAAAATCGCAACCGGAACGCCCCCCTCGAACGTAAGGGGCAATCTCATCATTACCTCCGCATATTTCTTCCCCTATGCTTTTAATCGAAGCTTCCAAATATTTCATCAGCACATCGTGGTCAAATTGAGATAAGTGCTTCCATTTGATATCCTGGGGATAGAGCTCTTTGCTTTCCTCGCCGATCACAAAGCCTTTCATGCGACTTTCTTTGATCATTTCCTTTTGGATTTCTTCATCGGTGACATCGGTGTTCGCCTGGATCATCAGGTCCTTGGCGGAAAGATAAAACATACCCGCCGGCGACAATTCCCCTTCTCCCAGATGATTTTTCTCAATCACTGCCATGTAAACGAGAAGCTGGAGTTTCAGTCCGTAATAAATCTCATCGAGATCCAAGTCTTTGTCGCTACTTTTATAATCAATGACGCGGAAATAGGTTTTCCCATTGCCATCGGCAAGATCAACGCGATCGATCTGACCTGTAAGAATAATTTCTTTGCCTTCCCGATCCAATTGAACCGTAAGGGCATTCAATTCTTTACCAGGACCAAAAGAGGCTTCCCATCGGACGGGATAAAAAGCGTCTCCCGCGGTAACACGTTCCGCCATCAGTTTCACCATGAGCAACAGATTTTCCGTCAAGATCCGGGCCATAAATTCTTTTTGTTCCGGTGGAAAATAATTCTCTTCTAAGGCCTCCATCTCTTTGGAAACAATGCGAGTCACCAAATCAGGACCTTTTTCCGCCAATTCTGACCAAGATAGTCTTTCTTCGGCCATGGTCTCAGTCAAGGCTCGCAACACTTCGTGAAAAAAAGAACCCAAATTAGGGGCGTCGAAGACAAGTTCCTTCCGTTCTTTCAGCTTTAAGCCGTATTTAGCAAAATAAGAAAAAGGACAGCGGCGGTAAACATCCATGGAACTGACATTGAGAAACAGACGATCCCCAATATAATGCGATAGAGTCGTTTCATTCAACGGCTGTGGTTTACCGTTATAAGTCAGAGATTCCAATACGAAGTCGCAATCTTGGGCCAAATACGTTTCTTGCCGCAAATAAGCGAGCAAATTCTCCCAGCGATCTTGAAAATCAGCGTTACGCAGCGCCATAGGAAGTGCGCTCAACAACCGCTCTGTCGAAAAGAAAATCTCCGCATCATCTCCTCTGACTTCTGCGGTCACAGATTTTTCCACCGCTTGGGGAAACAGTTCCTTTACGCGCACAATGACTTCCGAAGGCTCCATAGGGCCACCTTCCAAATCATCCTCGGAGCCGGTACAATAGGAAAGATAAAGCGCTTTTCGGGCCAAAGTCAACCCCTGATAAACCAGGATCATTTCATTATCATAAAAAAACGAGGAATCCCGTTGCCAAAAAGCCCTGTCTGCCGAAAGAAATTCGCGGTCACGGCGGTTAAAAAATCCCTCCGCCGAAATATAATTTGGAAAAACTCCCTCATTGACTCCGCCCAAAAAAACGATGTCCTTGACCGGAGGACGGCTTTGCCCCAGGATGGAGATTTCCACTTCGTCAATACCCGGTGGAATGGTATTCAATTTTTGCACTCGACAGCCCATTTCAAATAAGGAAGCAAAATCCGCTGTGGAAAAAGAATCTTCGGGAAAGGCGGCAACTAGTTGATCCAACAGTTCTCCCAAACGATCCAGCCCTAGAGAAAGTTCTTCGGCTTTTAGCAAACGCCCCTGAGTCTCTTCCTCGGTCCTCCATTGGCTAAGGGTGTGGGCACAATGGCTTTGATCCACAAAATCCCATAGAACCGCAGCGTAATCTTGGGTCTTGCGGCAACGTCCTAAACGATCTGTAAAACTTTTCAAAAAGGAAGCTACTCCATGGCGAATTTCATTGATGGTACCGAGATCAAAATCCTCATCTTCGTAGATCCAATCGCCTTCCTGATAAAAGCGGCTTCCACGAATGCCGTGAGCCAAACAATAATTTTCCAAAAGATCACAGGCAGTTTCCTCCATAGGAAAGAGGCCGCTTTTTAACAGTGCAAAGACAGAGAGAAACGACCAACGTTCTTCCGCCAAACGCAGAAGCCCGCGGCAATAGGAAAAAATCGGGTGATGAAGCAGGGATTGGGCATCATCATAATAAAAAGGAATTTGATACAATGGAAATATTTCTTTTATATAAGGAAGATATTTTCCGGCATCGCGAAAGCAAATCCCCATCTCTCCCCAGGGAACTCCCTCATAGTGCAAACGTGATAGCTCTTTTGCGATCCCTTCCACCTCATCACAGACGCGAGGTCCCGACAGTATCGTAATATTGCTGCAGTCCCCGGGAAAAGGGGATGCTCCGCGTTGACTGTAATACCGTTCCAAATAGTCCAAAGCACTTTCTCCATCCTCCCGATAGACCGGAAGAACATCACAGACAATACTGTGGCTTTGCGCCATCCCCCGGATCTTCCTCATCGCCAAAGTCGTTTTACGAAACCGACGATCCTGCGCGTCATGGGGGAAGGCAAAGATCAAATCAGCGCCTACGGACATCAAAGCATCAAGCAAACGGTATTCCGCCGCGGTGAAGTCAAAAAAATCATCAAAACAGAAAAGGTCGCCGCAAAACAGATGTTTTTCCCGAATACGCTGCTCCAAACAGAGAAGTAGTTCATTTTCATTCAACGTATCCCCTTCCAGCGTTTCGACAGAAGCATCCATAAGCAAAGCCAAATCCTGAAGTTTTCGGGGTAAATCGCCACATTGTTCTGTTTTTTCCAATTCCTCAGCTTTTTTTCTCAAGTCATCCCCGCACAGTAAGTTCATAGATGCTTCAGACATCGCTTGAAGCATCTGTTTTACAACTCCTCCGGTGGCTTCACTAAGACGAAAGGATTGAAATTTCTCCTTTTGATCTTTTAACAATTTGTAAACCAATAAATGGCAGCCCAAAGGGTCCAGCAGATTTAACGGTACGTGGCGGCGACTCATTCGGCGAAAAGAAGTAATCTCCAAATCCAGAAGGCTTCGATTTCCGGGAAGAGTAGCGATTCTTTTTTCATGCAAAAACGTGGCCTGCTCCGGCAGTACTAAATGAACTTTTCCTCTTTGCTCAGACAGACGTGTCATCATTTTATCATAAAGCGCTTCGGTTTTACCGCTGCCGCGGCGACCGAGAATAAATTCACATACCATGGAATCCCTCTTTCCAGAATGATTGATTATTATCATTATAACAAGAATCCCTTAAAAAAAACAGTCTTTGCCTTTGATCCCAATGAAATACCAAATTATAAATTCTTATTTGTAATCTTGACGATTTTCTATTATAATTAAATGTTAGTATTCATGAATAGAGGCATTCCAATGAAACAATTGATTTCTTTTATATTTATTATAACCATGCTATTGGGATTCAGTATTCCCGGCGGAGCCATTGAGACTTCTTCTGACACTGCTCTTTTGATGGATGCAGAAACAGGACAAATTCTCTATGAATCCAACGGTTATCAGACCGTTGCCGCAGGTACTTTCGGCAAAATAGTCAGTGTGCTCACCGCAGTGGAAAATGGCAATCTCAAAGAAAGGATCACTGTAGATGCCAGTAGTTTGGAACAGACAAATGATCCTACTATTTCTTTGGTCAACGGCGAAATCATTACGCTTCAGGATCTGCTTTATGCGGAAATGCTCGCCAATGCCAATGACGCCGCTTATGTGGTAGCAGACCACTTCACCACCGAGGAAGATGATGACTACGGTGAATTCATTACAATGATGGCCAAGGAATTGGACTATTGCATGGCCTCTACCATGACCATGGATAATGTAGACGGAGCCATTACCACAGAACAAATGTGCAGCTGCGTCGATTTAGCGAACATGATTCGCTTTGGCACCAAAAACGATGATTTCCGTACCATTTTTACAGCAGATAATTATACTATCGATGCCACCAATGCAACGGAACAAGAGCGCAATCTGGAATCCCAACACAAGATGGTCAACGGAACCGTTGATTATTCCGGTGTAAAAGGCGGGTTTGTCTCTGTCAGCGATACCGGAGAATACCGCAGCATCACCTATGCGGAACGACGTTTGGGAGAAAGCAACCCCAAAGAACAACGAAAGCTCATCGCTGTAGTGCTCCATTCCGAAAGCGAAGAGTCCATGTACCAGGATATTGAAACGCTTTTGGATTATGGCTTTGGTCTGCAAAAAGTCAGTGCAGACGAGAAAGAGCTCCTCTCTTTTCTGCCGGATACCATCTCCTCCCGGGATATTGCCTTTGAAAGTGGGGTCTCCCTGTTATTACCCGAGGGAGATCTTATCGAAGATTTGGATTACCGTGTTTCTGTCGATGAATGCGGTTACTTCCGTGGCAACATTACTTTTTATCATTCCGACCAAGCCATCGCAGCCAAAGCGGCTTTTTACGAAGTTCAGAAAGAAAGTGTGCTCATCCCTTGGATCAAGCGGATCGCTCTGATCCTTGTAGCCATAGGGATCCTCCTGGCCTTGTTTTTGGGGATTCGTATGATGACGCAAAAACACCAGAAAAGTCGCCAACTCCAAGAGAAGGTTCAAGGGAAAAACAAACCGAGAAAACGAGTGGACCCAAATATTTCCTCCGGCCTGGATTTTGGCAACGAATATGACAACGACCCGGAATATCGAGAATACCGTCAAAAACAACACCAGGAATATCTGAGACGACGCTATGCCGAAACCGGCGACCACCGGTACAGCAAAGAATGGCTGGATCAACAGCCGAAAATTTCTCAAAATCAAAAAAGAGCGCAACAGAAATCTACGCGGAGAAGAAATTCAAAAGGCAAAAACAACAGAAAACGCGGATAAAATACGAATTTCAACTTCTAATGTTCACAATTAGATCACATAATTCAACAATAATGTAGAAAAATCAGTCATCCGGAGGTCTTTTTATGAATATTCTCATTGCAGAAGACGAAGAAAGAATGCGGCGTCTGGTAAAAGATTTTCTTGTTAAAGAAGGATATAATGTATTGGAAGCCGCCGATGGCCAGGAGGCCATGGATATTTTAGAAACGAAAATGGGACAATTAAGCTTGGTAATTCTTGACGTTATGATGCCTCATTACGACGGTTGGAGTCTGTTGCGTCATATCCGTAAAAAAGATACCAACTTGCCAGTGATCATGCTGACGGCCCGTTCCGAAGACAGCGATGAAGTATTTGGTTTGGAATTGGGCGCCAGCGACTATATCACAAAACCTTTCAGCCCCATTGTTTTGATGGCACGGATAAAACTTTTACTCCGCCAAAAACCCGAAGCGACCACGAGCAATGTCAAAGACTTTCAAGGACTTGTCATTGATGAAGTGGCAAGAATCGTTACAAATAACGGTGAACGACTCGATCTCAGCCCTAAAGAATATGAGCTTCTCGTATATTTGGCAGTCAACCGCAAAGTGGCCCTAAGCAGAGAACAAATCCTCAATGCTTTGTGGGGGTATGATTACTTCGGCGACCTGCGTACCGTAGACACTCATATTAAAAAATTACGGGCGAAACTGGGAGATAAAGGAGATTTGATTGAAACGGTACGAGGATACGGCTATCGTTTTGAAGGATAAGGTTCAATGATATGAGACATTCCATTGGTATGAAATTATTCGGCACGATGAACATTGTGGTGATTATTTTCGCCGCATTGCTGATTTTTCTTCATTTTACATTTTTTGAAGATTACGTCATCGCAAAGAATAATGAAATGCTGGAAAAAACATATTACAGCATCGACCGCGAATTAGTAACTACAGGAAGTTTAACTTCCTCATATTTGGAAAAATTTCAATCCCAAACAGGACTGCACATCACAATTCTCAATTCTGATTACGAGCTTCTTTATGCCGCCACCATGCAGGGAGAAGAGGAAGAACCCCAAAACACCGGTGCTCCCAATGAAGTTTACGGTAAAATTATTGAGGCCCATAAAGAAACGATCTTAAAAAATGGATTTATTCACGCCGAAACCCAGGCGGATAATCCCAACTATCTGTTTCTCATCGGGGTTTTGGACAGCGGCGATTATCTGATTTTGGGGACACCGCTTCCTATGATCGCCACAAGCATCGAATACAGTCGGTTTTTCATTATTATTACCGGCCTTCTCACCATGGCGTTGTCATTGATTCTTATATTCCTCATTTCCCGCCATTTTGTGAAACCCATCGTGGAGATCAATGCCATTACCAACAATATGGCTCATCTGGATTTTAGCAAAAAATACACGGGGAAAAACAATGATGAAGTCGGTGAACTGGGGCACAATATCAATTCTCTTTCCAGCCAATTGGAGACTACAATTCATCAACTGCAAAAAACGAATTGCAGATTAGAAGAAGAAATCAAAAAAGAACGCCAGATTGATGAAATGCGGCAAAACCTCATTGCCAATGTTTCCCACGACTTAAAAACACCGTTAGCCATTATTCAGGGCTATGCAGAAGGATTGCGGGAGAATGTAAAAGATACCCAGGAAGATCGCGATTTTTACTGTTCTGTCATTATTGATGAGGCCGAGCGCATGAATAAATTGGTACGGCAAATTCTCACCCTATCCCAGCTGGAAATGGGAAAGATGAAGCCAGAGATTGAAAGCTTTGAGATCTCATCCTTTATTGACGGTACTACGGAAAAATTCAAATTGATGTTTGATGAGCGTGATATTCATGTAACCAATCTGGTGCCACGCACTATCATCGCTGCAGACAGCGGTATGCTCAGTCAGGTACTAGTCAATTTAATCAGTAATGCTGCCGATCACACTGCGAACGGCGGTAAGATTATCATAGATTCCGAGTACTTAGAACAAAAAATACGCATCCGTATTTTCAATGAAGGGAATCCCATTCCCGAAGATGAATTGGATAAAATATGGCTCAGCTTTTATAAAATTGACAAGGCTCGAACAAGAACCTACGGCGGTACCGGCATTGGCCTTACCATTGTAAAAACCATTATGGATTCCCACAAAAATCAGTGCGGCGTTTACAACAATGAAAACGGCGTCACCTTCTGGTTCGACCTTGACATCGGTTAATAAAAATCCCCGGAAATTCCGGGGATTTTTGTTCATATCATTTGTCTGTCCTTCTGGCAATAAAATACAGGACAATGGTAGAGCGTCTATTCGGTATTGAGGCAGAGAATCACAGTGCCACGCAAATTATTT
>CAJFVQ010000054.1 GCA_904420535.1 Candidatus Cryptoclostridium obscurum | reverse complement strand
GCGCCGCATTGGTGGGCGATGACAGGATCGAACTGCCGACATCTTGCTTGTAAGGCAAGCGCTCTCCCAGCTGAGCTAATCACCCGAGATTTTATCGCAGGAACGATTCTATCACATCATCCATGTCTTGTCAAGACACTTGAAACCGAAAATCCTGTGGAATTCGATTTTTACCGCTCGTTCAAGCGCCCTTATAGTATAATTCATTCAAATTCATTTGTCAACATATTTTTTTATTTTTGTGGCAAAAAATGCAAAAAACATTCCTTCACAGACAATACTCCATGGATCGTTGAAATGGCAGAGGGATCCAAAGGAACAGAAATACCGCTGATATCCATTGCCACCACAGAAACACCTTGCAACAGCGAAAGAGTCTCCATCCATTCCAAAGTATGGATCCCACCCCACATGGGATGGGTAGCTCCGGGGACAAGAGACGGATCAAGGACATTCAGATCCAATGTCAAATAAACCGGGCGGTGATATAGTTTTGGTAAACGTTCAATCAGACCTTTCTTTACACGAGGCGGAATGTGACGATGGCGGCGCTGGTTTTTCTGATAGCTCTCACCGGTTCCCATACGCACCCCCAAAAAAGCAAGAGACTCCCGGGGCAAAAAATCCTTTACCACATGATAAAGACAACTTTCATCATCAACGGTTTTGTGAGCTTCAAAATAATGCCCCGCTCCGATCGATACAACACGTAAATCCGGATAACGTTTTAGAGCAGCTCGCAACAATGGATATGTAATAACATGGGACCCTCCAACGGACAACAGGAATTTGTCCTTTTGCAAATAGGAAAACGCCGCTTCTTCGATTTTTGAAAAAGCGGCGTTCATACCGATTTCGTCAGAGCCCTTCAAATCCACATCTCCTACGTCGCAAATGCGACAACGAGATAAATCCCGATCCAACGCAGGATGGTAAGAATCGAAATGGCGGGAGACTTCCCGCAACGCTTGGGGAAATTCCGCGGCGCCTTTTCGCCACAACAAAGGGTCCTCCAAAGGACAGCCAAGCAAGACGCCGTCGGCTTCCTCAAGGGATGTATTACCTGACATAAAACGAATATCAAGGGGCATTTATTTTCCTCCGATCAACTCCTTAACAAAGGGAGGCAGACAAAATGCGGCAAAGTGCATATCGGGACTATAATATTTCGTATCCGGCGCAAATATATCTTCCTTATTTAAAGTCGTGGGATCATACTTTTTGGACCCCATGGTAAAGCCCCACATACTCCCTGGATAAGTGGGAATATGAGCAGTATAAAGATGGGTGATTGGGAAAATACTTTTGATCGTCTGAAAAATTCCCGGTACGATTTCAGGATACACAAATGGCGATTCCGTTTGCGCAACAAAAATGCCATCATCCCTCAACGCGTCATAAACGTGCTGATAAAACTCTTTTTGGAACAATCCTACCGCAGGCCCTACGGGGTCCGTGGAATCTACGATGATCACATCATAAAAATTTTGGTTCTTTTTAATATGTTCCACGCCATCGGCAAAAAGGACTTCCACTTTCGGATCATCCAGTTTCCCTGCAATTTGCGGGAAATATTCCTTTGAAACACGAACAACAGCTTCATCAATTTCGCAAAGAACCGCTTTTTCCACAGAAGGGTGCTTAATCACTTCCCGAATGACGCCGCCATCGCCACCGCCGATCACGAGGACATTTTTAGGTTCCTCATGAGCATTCATGACCACATGGGTGATCATTTCATGATATACAAATTCGTCCCGATCCGTCGTCATGATGCAGCGATCCAAAAAGAGCGCTTTGCCCCATACGTCAGTATCCAAAACTTCCAAAAATTGGAAGGGGGTCTCCTCTTCGTAGAGTTTTGTTTTGACTTTTAAACTAATGTTTATGCCGGGAATCCAATTTTCAGTATACCAAAGTCCATCCATTTTTCAATCTCCTTCTATTTTTTCTTCTTTTTTTCATTGAAATGCAGTTTGGGACAGTCCTCCTCTACGGGACACTGATCGCAAAGGGGCCTCTGGGCCTTGCATACCCTTCTCCCATGAAAAATCAACCAATGATGAGCCTCGCACCAACGAGATTCGGGAATTAAATCCATCAAATCCTGTTCCACCTTCAATACGTCATTTCCATCAGAAAAGCCCATACGACGGCTGACACGGAAAACATGGGTATCCACGGCCAAAGCAGGAATGCCAAAGGCCACACTCATAACAACGTTGGCACTCTTTCTGCCAATACCCGGCAAGGATTCCAAAGATTCACGATCCGAAGGCACTTCCCCATGATATTGTTCCACCAAGATATGGGACAAACCCGCAATATTTTTTGCCTTATTTTTATAAAGACCGCAGGATTTGATGATATCCCGAATGGTTTCCTCTCCCAATTTGTCCATGGCAAAAGCGTCGGGCGCCAGGGAAAACAATTCTTTTGTAACAATATTAACTCGTTCATCGGTACACTGGGCAGAAAGCAACACAGCAACCAATAACTGAAAGGGGCTCTGAAAATGGAGCGCCGGACGAGCATCAGGATAAGCTTTTTCCAAAGCTTTCAACATTTTTTTCTGTTTTTCAGTGGCTTGTTTTTTACTCATGGCAAAAATTATACCTTATTTTTTGTAGAATGAAAAGATTATTTTTAAAAAAAAGAAGCATACTATTCTTGTCTATTCGGGACAAGAAGGGAGGTGTCATCATGGAAAATCTCATTTGCTATGTGGAAGAATGCAAATTCAACCACGCAAAAGCCTGCTCTGCCCGGGAGATTACCGTTGTAACCAATGCTCCCAACATGAAAGCAACCTGCACCAGCGATACTGCATGCGAAAAATTTGAACCCAGAAACTAACACCCATTTGGGGATGTACCCCTCTCCTTTCAATGCAAAACCACCGACTGTTTGGCAACTGCCGGTGGTTTTTTATCGTCTTATTTTGATTTTTCACTATCCAAATGTCGTGGATCAAAAGTTTTGTGCATTGACAACTGGTTTGAGATGTTACTCAACAGAAATTCGTTAAACTTTAGGAATACGAAAGGAACACGGTACTCCACACATACATTTTCCACAAGCATCTCCCGTTCCTATGGCATAGACGGGCACAACTTTATCGTAAATCTGCTCATTGCATTGATAGCGGTCATAAACAACGTCGTTGGCATAAACCTCCAGTCCATGACAGGGACACCGCGTGATACAGGCCTTACATTTCCCTGTCCTTTGATAGACACAGTACTCCTCTTCTTGAAATCCTGTTGGCTCAAGTTTCATATCCGTAATTACACTTCCGATTCTCCCACAGCATCCTTGTTCGGTAATCAGCAAATGATGCAGGCCAAACTTACCGATGCCTGCGATATATGCGGCACTTTTATGGGACCAGGCGCTGACCAGTCTTTCACTGTCATAATTGTAAGTAGGTGGCAGAAGAGAGGAATGAAACCCTTGTTGTACAATGAAATCGTGTAAACAGCGATTCAATTCGACGATCATCTGGTTGGTTTCTATATTGGCAATATCCCATGCTCTCGAACTCTCTTCATCTGGAATATTGCTCTTCACCACTTCCTTGGAAAAGGGCAGAAAAAAGACGATTACACTTTGGGCGTTAGGAAGGAGCTCTTGGGGCATTGCGTGATTTGGTCCGATCACCTGTTTTAACATTTGGAACTTAGGATCCCTCGCGTCCGCAAAACCTATTACGGGTTTTCTCCATGTTGTCTCGGTAGAATGCGTCTCCGGATAGCTTTCCACGAAGGCATGGATCATCGATATTATTTGTTCATTCATGTTCATTTTCATTTTTCCCTCTTGATTTTTGTTACATCGCAATCATCAGAATCATCAAGATATCACTAGGCAATTTTTTGATTCAAACGCAGCTACTCCATATAGCGCCGGGGACAAACCCCGATACAGCGCCCACAAACGTCGCCATCCTTAAAATCATTGCGTTCACTAGTTAGCACTGCGGCATTTTCCAAACAATGGTCATAACAAGCAAAGGGCTGCCACTGATCTTCCGCCAGCACATTGGCAGGGCATGCCTTTACGCAAAGACCACAGCGTCCTTCTTTAAGAAACAAACAAAACTCCTCTTCTGGCATGGGAGTCGGAGGAATTTCAGCGGAAGTAAAAACAGTGCAAAACCGCCCTGCAGATCCTTTCTCCGTGATGACCATGCGATTTTTGCCGAAAGTTCCCAACCCGGAAATGACAGCGGCACTCCGATGAGACCATGGAGAACGAAGCAATTTGGGATCAAAGGTATGAGTCGCCGCAAAGCCGGTGGCCTGATATCCGCGCTCCTGCAAAAAATGGACCACCTGTTCCCCCACAAAATCAAAGGCGCGATTAACAACTTCATATGATTCCGCCCAAAGAGCAAGATTCCCTCCGTTCTTCGGCGCTTTGGCCACCTCCTTAGTGAAGGGAACATAATAGGAAATTACCGTTTTAGCCTCCGGCAAAAGTTCTGTCGGCAGGCAATGCCAAGGTCCGATCACTGTTTTTAATTCTTTATACCTGGGGTCATCGGCGGCAGAGAATCCGCAAATCGGTTTTCGGAATAAATCCGGACGTTGAATCTTTTCCATAGACGATCGAATCACTCGAATCACATCTTCGGCAAAGCTCATGGTATCTCCCCCTTTCTTAAATTAAATTTATTATATAGCATTGCCAAATAGTTGTCAATAAAAATATTAAACTAGGTTAATTATTTTCTCAAAATCTATTTTACAAACAAAACAAACTAAAGGGATTGACAATATGACAGGACTCATTTAAAATGTCTCATATGATACAAGAAAAAGTTACCACCAATCAAATCAATCGAGTAATAGAGCATTGTTCCCTGTTTCGCTCTGTCGACAAAGAAACTATTACAAAATTGCTGGAAAGAGAAAGCGCCTCTGTAGAGCAATGCGCAAAAGGAAGTACAATTTATGATGAAAGTCACTATCGCAAAGCATTGGGAATAATCCTTCAGGGTTCCGCTATGGTTACTAAGGGGGATGCGGAGCACCGAATTACGATGAGCCGTCTCAAAGAAGGTGATCTTTTCGGCATGGCGGCGCTATTTTATGAAGAAGAGGGATTTATTTCCAAGGTAGTGGCGGAACATGACACCACGGTTCTTTTTCTGGAAAAAACCTGGCTCACCGACTCCTTCGCCTATGAACCTGCCATCGCAGCAAACTATATTACGATTTTATCGGAACGTATCCATTTTTTAAGCAGAAAAATTACCACATTTACCGGAAGTAACGGAACCGACTGTTTGAGACGGTTTTTGCGCAGCGAATACCAACGAACCAACGCAAAGGAACTTTCTCTTACTGTATCCATGACCACTTTGGCGACGCAGCTAAACGTAAGCCGCGCATCTCTGTACCGTAGCTTTCAAATCCTTACTGACCAAGGGATTCTGGAACGGAAAGGGAAAACCATCCAATTACTGCAACCGCAATGTTTGTAGCATTTCTCAATGATCACTTATAAAGGAGGATATTATGAAAAAATCCAAACTCTTTTTTATCCTGACAATTCTTTGCGCCATGTTATTTCTCGTTTCTTGCAGTAATGACACCACCACACCGAGCGACAATTCCTCAGAAAAAATAGAGGTTTCCGTAGCGACTCTGAAGGGGCCTACCGGTATGGGAATGGTGCAGCTAATGGAGAATAACAGCGAAGTCAACGATTACCAATTCACTCTGGCTACAGCTCCCGACGATATCATCGGTGAAGTGATAGCGGGAAATATTGACATCGCAGCAGTTCCCACAAACCTTGCGGCAACCCTTTATCAAAGAACTCAGGGATCTATAGAAATCGCTGCTGTAAATACCCTCGGAGTGCTCTATATTTTAGAAAATAGTGATTCCATCCAAGGGATGGGAGATCTGGCGGGAAAACAAATTCTCAGCGCCGGTCAGGGGACCACTGCCGAATATGTCATCAACTACCTTCTGACTCAAAACGGCCTTGCTTTGGGAGAAAATGTCGTCATT
>CAJFVQ010000053.1 GCA_904420535.1 Candidatus Cryptoclostridium obscurum | reverse complement strand
GATTTATATTTCCGTTTGGCCGTTTTAACCTTGGAGATTCCCCCTCTTGCCAAGCGGGACAAAGATGTTCTGGAATTAACTCGTTTTTTTATTAATCGGTACAACAGTGAATACAATCTGCAAATACACTCTATCGATGATGACGTTGAACAACTTTTTCTAAACTATCAGTGGCCCGGAAATGTTAGGGAATTGGATAATGCGATCGAATATGCAATGAATTTTCTGTCTCGAGGAAGAGCTATTATCCACCAACAAGATCTGCCACATTATATCCAAAATGCAGTAAATCAAAGCCATTGCAATAGCAATACATTTGAATCTTCTCAATCAGAACCTAAACAGCGAACACTTAATGAAGTCCTTGCGGAAACAGAACGCCATTTAGTAAAAAAAACATTGGAAGAGACCAATTGGAACATTTCCAGAGCAGCAAAAATCTTAGGAATCCATAGAGAAGCACTTTATTATCGTATAAAAAAGTTTGGTTTCCTTCGTCCATCACAATGAACAAAATATCTTTTGCATCAAAAAATCCCATTCTCTTAAGAGAATGGGATTTTAAGAACTGAATCAAAATTCAGCAATATTATGTACAAATTTGAATCAATCATAATTAATTTAGGGAAACCGATGGTGTAACGGTTGACCATGTCACACCAATAGCAATAACATTGGATTTACCCTTCTGTCTGTTTTGTCTAATTTTGAAAATTTTCCCATGGTCATTAAGATCAGCGATCCGCGCATTTTGGGAAAACCGATGGATAAATATTGTTTTCTTTTAGTGGAACGCGTTTCTTCCCAACCCAGGTTTCCATCAGCGCTCCGGTGGGACAAAGGTCAACGCAGCGTCCGCAAGAAAGACATTCCGTGAGCTCAAGTGTTTTACAGAACTCAGTATTTACAAGAGTCTCAAAACCGCGATGAACTAAACCAAGTACCCCTTTTCCTGCAACTTCTTCACAGACACGGACGCATTGGCCACAAAGAATGCATTTTTCGGCGCAATACTCAATATAGTCATTCACGGCAACTGATTTCCGTCTCCGAGGTTCTGCGGAAAATCTTTGGGGATCTACATGATATTGTTGTCCGTAATGGATCAGTTTGCATTGGAAATAATCGGCACAACCGCATTCCAAGCAGCGGGAGGCTTCCTCCTTTGCCTGTTCTTCGGTAAAACCGAAATTCACTTCTTTGAAATTCCGCTTTCGCTCTTCCGGAGATAAATGCGCCATAATCGCTCTGGGAATTTTAGCGCGATCTAAAAAATCTTCTTCTGTCAGATCCTGACGCGTTACAATATAAGGTTTTGAGTATGGCACCATATCGCCTTTCAAATAACTGTCAATAATATCTGCTCCCTGACGGGCATGGGCAATGGCAGAAATGGCGATTCCCGGACCATCGTTGATGCTGTCACCGCCGGCAAAAACCCCTTTGCGATCGGTGAGAAAGGTGTGCTCATCAGCGGCAATGGTATTCCAATCAGTCAAAGCCACGGGAATGCCGTCAGTAACGACTTTTTGACCAATAGCCGCTATGACCGTATCCAATTCCAATGTTTCAATGGCGCCTTCTATAGGAACGGGTCTCCGGCGTCCGGAAGCATCGGCTTCTCCCAATTCCATTTTCTGAAGTTTTATGCCTGTGACTTTGCCGTCTTTGGATAAAACCTCCGTAGGAGCGACAAGGAATTTAAATTCCACGCCTTCTTCCATCGCTTCCACAATTTCAATTTCTTCCGCAGGCATTTCTGCCCTGGTACGGCGATACAGTACATAAACTTTTTCTGCCCCCAAACGCATGGCGGTACGGCAAGCGTCCATGGCCGTATTGCCGCCGCCAACCACGGCGACACGACGCCCCATAGCAACAGGTTTTCGCTGCGCCACGTCGATCAGAAAATCAATACCGCCCAGTACCCCCTGACTTTCTTCACCTTTGCAGCGCATAGGTGCACTTTTCCATGCACCGATGCCAATGTAAACCGCGTCGTATTGTTTTTCTAAATCTTCAAACAAAATATCCTTACCAATGCGAGTATCGCAATGAATTCGCACCCCCATGGCTTCGATCAAAGCAATCTCCTGATCCAAAACCTCTTTAGGCAAACGATATTGAGGGATCCCGTAACGGAGCATTCCCCCGGCTTTGGGCATGGCCTCAAAGATTTCAACATCATGGCCGTACCGCGCAAGGTAATGGGAAACGGTAAGTCCGGCGGGACCGCCGCCAATCACGGCGACACGCTTTCCGCTGGACGGAGCTTTCTCCGCCAAAAAGGGATTTTCGTCTGCCAGATCCAGATCAGCGATGAAAGTTTTTAATTGAGCGATGGCCAACGGCTGTTCCACCAGTTTCCGACGGCAGGCACTCTCACAAGGATGGGGACAAACGCGACCAATGGACGCCGGCAAAGGCACAATTTCCTTTAACACTTTTAACGCTTCTTTATATTCCCCGTTGGCAATCAACCCCACATATCCTTGACAATCGGTATGAGCAGGACACGCCTCTACACAAGGAGGGCGACAATCTCCTCGATGATCTGAAAGAAGAAGCTCCAATGCCAATTTTCTGCCTTGTTCCGCCCGGCGGCTTTTTGTATTTACTACCATGCCTTCGCGCGCCTCTGTGGCGCAAGCGCGAAGCAATTTCGGATTTCCATCTGCTTCTACAAGACAGATGCCGCAAGCCCCGTAGATTGCTACCGAAGGATGGTAACAAAGGGTGGGGATTTCGATCCCGTTGCGTGTTGCCACTGTCAAAATCGTTTCTCCCTGGTTTGCGGAGCAGACTTTTCCGTCAATGGTTAATTGAAATGTACTCATGTCATATCTCCTCTCTTAATCCACGTGCACCGCATCGAAACGACAAGTAGCTTCACAGCTTCCGCAACGGGTACACAGCGAAGCGTCAATTTCGTGAGGTTGTTTCTTCTCACCACGGATGGCGTCCACCGGACATTTTTTGGCGCATGCGCCGCAGCCTGTACATTTATCCTCATCAATGGTGAAAGTGAGGAGTGGCTTACATTTATGGGCAGGACATTTTTTCTCATAAATATGGGCGTTATATTCTTCGCGAAATTGAGCAATGGTAGATAAAGCAGGATTTGGGGCGCTTTGGCCCAGTCCGCAGAGAGAACCGTCAATGATCCCTTGCCCCAACTCTTCCAGTAACTCAATATCGCCTTCCCGGCCTTTGCCTTCTACGATACGATCTAAGATTTCAAGCATTCGCTTGGTGCCAATACGGCAGTGGACACATTTCCCACAACTTTCTTCCTGGGTAAAATTCATGAAGAAACGAGCCATATCTACCATACAAGTGGTTTCATCCATGACAATCATACCGCCGGACCCCATAATGGCACCGGCTTTGGTAATGCTCTCGTAATCCACCGGCGTATCCAGAAGGTCTTTTGGGATACATCCACCGGAGGGACCTCCCATCTGGACACCTTTAATCTCCCGATTGTCCTTAATTCCGCCGCCGATATCAAAAATGATTTCACGAATAGTCATCCCCATAGGAACTTCTACCAATCCGCCATGTTTCACTTTACCGGCCAGAGCAAATACCTTGGTTCCTTTGCTCTTATCCGTTCCCATCGCGGCAAAAGCTTTACCGCCTTCCCGTATAATCCAGGGCACATTTCCATAGGTTTCTACATTATTGATATTGCTGGGTTTCTGCCAATACCCTCTCTGAGCTGGAAACGGTGGCTTCAGTCGAGGCATACCGCGTTCCCCCTCCAAGGATGCGATGAGAGCAGTTTCCTCGCCGCAAACGAAAGCACCTGCTCCTGCCTTAACTTCCAAATCAAAAGAAAAGTCTGAGCCTAAGATATTTTGCCCTAGATATCCTTTTTCTCTGGCTTGAGCCATAGCTTTTTCCAAACGTTGAATAGCCAAAGGATATTCCGCCCGGACATAAAACACACCGTGATTTGCACCAATGGCATAAGCGGCGATCATCATTCCCTCCATGACTGCGTGGGGATCACCCTCCAAAAGGCTGCGGTCCATAAAGGCACCGGGATCTCCTTCATCAGCATTACAAATCACATATTTTTCTTCTCCCGGACTTTCATGGGCGGCGTTCCATTTAAACCAGGTGGGAAATCCCGCTCCACCGCGTCCTCGCAAACCCGAAATTTTGATTTCTTCAATCACTTCCTGGGGGGTCATGGTCGTCAATACTTTTTCTAATCCTTGGTAACCGCCGCGACCGATGTATTCTTCAATTTTTTCCGGATCAATGATACCACAATTCCGCAAGGCGACCCGAGTCTGTTTTGTTAGGAATTCCATTTCCTCTTCGGGAATCAAGTATTCCTCTACTGGTACTCCGCCCTTAATGTGCTTTTCTACGATCTCCGCCGCCATTTCTCCATTGACCTTGCCATAATAGAAATGATCCGTATCTGTGATAACTTCCACAATGGGTTCGTTGAAACACATGCCAATACATCCTACCTGCTCCACGGAAAGGGAAATACCTTGTTCCTTGAAACAGTGTTCCAAAACATTCCATGTTTTTTGGGCACCAGCGGCAATGCCGCAACTACCCATACCAACGGTAACTCTCATTCCGCCTCACCCCTTTCCGCTGCCTGAATATCACGAATGACTTTCCTGGCGCTTTTCGGCGTCAAAGGGCCATAGACTTCATTATTTCCCTGACTCTGGATCATCATTACAGGGGCCATAGAACAACATCCCAAGCAAGCCACATTTTCCAATGTAAACATCTTATCTGGGGTAGTCTCCCCTGGTTGAATGGATAATTCCTCCGCCAGTGCTTCTGCAACTTTTTCCGAACCATTAACATGGCATGCGGTACCTTGGCATACCATGATCAGGTGCTTGCCGATGGGATTCAGCCGGAACTGGGCATAAAACGTAATAACCCCCATAATTTTCGCAATTTTGATTTTTAATGCTTTACTAATAGCAACGATTGCTTCTTGGGGCAAATAACCGTAGATTCCCTGGGTCTGTTGCAATACTGTTATCAAACTGCCTGGTATATTGCGGTATTTTGTTAAAATTGGCTCTAATTCACTAAGATCCGTTCTTATTTCGCCAGATTTTCCCCCGCATTTACATTCTTTCATAAACTCTCTCCTATTTGTCCAAGGGATTGCCCTATAATATGCCGACGGAATCCTCCCGGAACTATATTCTAAAAAATGATACTTAGTTTTATTATAATATAGGATGTCTTTTCTGTAAACCAAAAGATTCCTATCTCTATTAATTAAAAGACAAAAAGAGAGGTAAATACCTCTCTTTTTAACAAATAATTCTCTATTGTTTTTTCATTTTCTATTGAGCGCGATAAGACTTCTCCCATCGCCTCTTAATATCCGAACTCATCTTGCCATTATCTCTGTCTTATTTATTATAATAATAAATATTACAATTTCCTACGCCGGCATTTAACGCCTCTGAATGACTTCCTACCAGCATATCAATACGATTTCCCTTGATCGCCCCGCCGGTATCTTCCGCACGGTAAACACCGTCGTACTGATCCAGTCGGGCGTCAACATAATCAACATAAACCCAAGTTCCCAAAGGAATAACGGAAGAATCCACAGCAATGGTTCGTCCCGGAGTGGGGATTGCACCGATCGCAGTTTGGCCGGACCATTCACCGTTGCAGCACTCTCCGTCACAGTAGAACGTAGAACGGAAGGTATCAACCAAGGCGCCAATCTGACCATCTTCCACCGGTTCCTCTTCCTCCGATTCATCTTGGTAGTTTTCAAAGAAATTCCCATCGAGCCTAGCTAGTAAAACAGCAACTTCTGCTCTGGAAATATTTTTCTGAGGTGAAAAGACATTGTCACTGCCAATCATCACACCGCTTTTCTGCATTTCGTAAATGCTATCTTTGGCCCAGAGGCTAATAGAAGAATCATCACGGTAAGTTTGCACCTGATTTCTTTCCGCCAAAGCAATACCATACTGTTCACAATATCTTGCAAGCATTGTGCAGGCCTGTTCCCTAGTAAGGTATTCATTGGGACTAAAGGTAGAATCGCTTGTTCCGTCTGAGATCCCATTGGTAAATGCCCAAGCTACGGCAGAATCGTAATAAGCATCAGAAGACACATCGGCAAAGGGCGCATCTCCGTAATTGGTGAGATTTTCACCACTATGACGGGCCAATACTGTCGCGAACATACCGCGGGTGGTTCCTTCTTCTGGGCTAAACAGCGTGTCCGACATGCCATTAAAATACCCACGATCCACCACATAATCAATGGAATACTTTGCCCAATGGTTTTGCGTATCGGAAAAAGTCGCGGCTTTAACACCATGACCTGCCAAGGTTACCGATACTACTGCCATCAAGCAAACGACAACACTCTTTCGGAAGATTTTTGTGTAATTTTTATACCTCATTGTACCTCGCTTTCCATGATAAATTGATCATCACATTCTGTTTTTCGTCTTTCATTGAATCGTAATCCGTTATCAGCGTATCGGGAATTCATAGCTGATATTAGAATCTTATGCAATTATGATCCAGAATAGACGTCTTATCGATGGTCTCGGATAGATACATTTATACATTTTATCACAATTTTTGAATAAATCAAGTTTTTTTTCGTCGTATTTATCTTTCAGAGTGTATATTTCCATTAAAATTCTACATTATTTTGTATATGCAAACATGCAAAATCATTGCGGATAGCAGGAAAAACTACGGCTGCGTGATGAATCCGCAGCCGTAGAAAAAATTTATAAAAATTTTATATTTGAAATAGTTCTTCCTGTGTCGCAAGTTTAATATTATGATCAGTTAGTACTTTTGTCGCCTTATCATTATCAGCCACACGGAATACCATATAAGCCACTTTCTCTTGTCTGGTAATAAAAGCATATGTATATTCCAAACTGATGTCATGATTAGCCAAAGTGTGGAGGATCTCAGACAAGCTCCCCGGCTCATCAGGAATCGCCACAGCCAAAACAGGAGTGACAGAAAATACATAATGAGCATTTTGAATCACTTCCGCCGCTTTTTCCGGATTGTCCACAATGATACGCAAAATACCAAAATCCTGCGTTTCCGCAATGGACATCGCACGCATATCAATTTTGTGTTCCGATAGAATATCAATAAATTCAGCAAGGCGGCCGGGTTTATTTTCCACAAAAACAGAAATTTGTTTTACGGTCATGGTGATCGCTCCTTTCAATCACAATCAATATAATTTGCGCTTATCAATAATACGAACGGCTTTCCCTTCACTGCGAGCAATAGTTTTGGGAGCTACCAATTGTACCTTAGCGTAAATGCCAAGCATGGCCTTTAAAGCGTTGACCAATTCTTTTTCCTTGGCAGAAACTTCGGTGACAGAATCGGAGAACATCTCCGGCGTCATTTCCACTTGCACATCCAAAGTATCACTGTTATTGACACGATCAACAATAATCTGATAATTTGCCTGATATCCTTTATTTAACAGAACCGTTTCAATCTGGGAGGGGAACACATTTACCCCTTTGATAATCAGCATATCATCACTGCGCCCCATGGGTTTAGACATTTTTACATGAGTACGGCCGCAGGAACATTCTTTCCGAGTTAGGACGCAAATATCACGAGTACGATAGCGCAACAACGGGAAGGCTTCTTTCGTAATACTGGTAAATACCAATTCTCCTTTTTCACCCTCGGGCAACACTTCCCCGGTCTCGGGATTGATAATCTCTGCAATAAAATGGTCTTCGTTAATATGCATACCCGTTTGTTCGCTGCATTCAAAGGAAACGCCGGGACCGCTGATTTCCGTCAATCCGTAAATGTCGTAAGCCTTAATCCCCAAAGTTTTTTCAATATCACGGCGCATTTCTTCGCTCCAAGCTTCCGCTCCAAAAATACCGGCCTTCAGTTTGATTTTATCCCGCAGACCCATTTCATGAACGGTTTCGCCAAGATAAGCGGCGTAAGAGGGCGTACAACAGAGTATGGTCGATTCCAAGTCAATCATAAACTGAATTTGACGTTCTGTATTCCCCGAAGACATCGGCAAAGTCAGAGAACCGACTTTATGGGAGCCGCCATTGAGTCCAGGTCCGCCTGTAAAAAGGCCATAACCATAGCATACATGAACAACGTCTTCCTTGGTTCCGCCAGCCGCAACAATGGCACGGGCACAGCATTCGTCCCAAAGATCAATATCGTGTTGTGTGTAAAAAGCAACTACCCGACGCCCCGTCGTACCACTGGTAGATTGTATGCGCACGGCATCTGCCAAGGGAACGGCCAAAAGTCCATAGGGATATGCATCGCGCAAATCATCTTTGGTCAGGAAGGGAAGTTTATGCAAATCATCAACGGACTGAATGTCACCGGGCTCCACACCCTTTTCCTTCATCATATTTCTGTAATAAGGCACGTTTTTATAAACGTGAGCCACTGTCTTCACAAGACGTTCATCTTGCCAAGCTCTGATCTGTTCCCGAGAGGCGCATTCTATCTCGGGCTGAAAATAACGCTCCATAAAATCAATCCTTTCTTTTCCATAACAAACACTTTATTCGCGGAGGAATCTTCCTCATGCAAGCAAATATTTTTCATCTCTGCATATTCATTCAAATTATATCATATTAATCTTTCACTTACCAGTAAGTTTTTTAAAAAATAAAAACAAAATATCCACCATTTTATAGCGAAAGGGATCCAATTTCCGGCCATGAAACGTAATTTCCGCGCAAAAGACGATTATTGTAACACTAACTCAAATTGATGAAGAATCTCCTCATACACATTTTCTGCTTTTTGTTTTGCCGACGCCACACCATCGCCTTGGGCGGAAATATAGACTTTCATTTTCGGTTCTGTTCCCGAAGGTCGCAGGATCACACGAAAGTTCGATGTCTTGATCACGATGATATTCGCTTTTTTTGTGTTTTTTTCCTTCAACAGATCCGTAAAGGAAGTCACATGTTCTCCACAAATGGTATTGAGACCTTGTTGCCGCATATAAGACATCACATCGGCACAATGTTGTAAAGAGAGATTCAGACTAAAAGTTACGTCAATGACATAACCGAAGGTATCGTAAATCTCATGGAGTACCTGCACCAGGTTGCGTCCTTCATTCCGATAATGAGCAGCGGCCTTTAACATCAGACAGGCAGCTTCCAAACCGTCTTTATCTCGGGCATGGCTATGAGCAAGATAACCGCCGCTCTCTTCAAAACCGAAAAGAAAGCCTGATTCATCCTTCTCAATCTCCGAAGCAATATAGCGGAATCCCACTAAGACGTTACGCATCTCCACACCATAATGGGAACAAATAGTCTCAGCAAGAGAAGATGACACGAGAGATTTTACCACATATTTTTCTTTTGCATTTTCACTTTCCACTGTAATCAGATAATAGAGAAGTAAGAGTCCGACCTCATTGCCGGACAACAATCTATAACCACCAGCCGTTTTTACCATCACACCAAGACGATCGCCGTCAGGATCGTTGATGAGAATTAATCCGGCATCGGGAGAGGCCGTTTTGAAACGTTCAAAAACTTCCGGGTTCTCCGGGTTTGGCTTTGGTGCCAAAGGGAAATCGCCGTTGGGCGCCATTTGATCTTCCGCAAAAATCAGCGGCAAAAACGCTCGCTCCGCCAAAGTTCTCATGAAGTTGCCGGCGCTTCCGTGGAGAGGACTGTAAACGGCCCTTAAATCATGGAAATTCACATGGTCAAGGTCTAAATTTCCCAGAATAGTATTAAGATACTTTTCGCGGATTTCATCGGGGATCGACAAAACCTTGCCGCCGAGATTTCGTTTTTGATGCGAAAAAGTTCTCAGCTTTGCCTGAATTTTTTCTGCATAATCATTATTGATTTGAGCGCCGTCGGCACCGTAGGCTTTGAAACCGTTATATTCTTTGGGATTATGGGAAGCCGTAATATTAACACCTGCCGCAGCTTTCAAAGCACGAATGGCATAGGACAAAAAAGGCGTCGGCAACGGTTCATCTCCAAGATAAACATTATGCCCGTAATCAGCTAAAATTTCAGCAGTCAATTCCGCAAATTCCTTACCGTGGTTGCGGCTGTCACGACAAATTACAACGGCACCTTCCAATGCCATATCCTCCATAACCTGGGCCAAGGATTCTCCAATCGCGGCAATGGCATCCCGATTTAGTTCGCCTTCCCCATCTCCCATGAGACCGCGGATCCCAGCCGTACCAAAAGTTAAATTACGATAGTCCATAACAATTCTCCATTTATATCATTTATATTTTATATATTATAATTACTAGATCCATTGTAACATTTTTTCCGAAAAGAAAAAAGGAATTGTTCTGTATTTGTCGATGAGGAATCACGAAACTCCCACCAGTGATCACAATGAATACCGATATGGCTAACTCCCAGAATCAAAGAGGAAAGGATCAATACCAACATTTTTTCATAGATGCCCAGGAAAAAGCCAATATAAGCAATAGGGCCGGCGGTAGCGGAATGCCGAACAAAGGGGCGCAAAAATTAACTGGGAGTCTTAGCGCTACCAAAATAGCGCAGCCATGCACATTCGTAAAGCAACCGTAAAGAAACATGCAAAATAGAAACAAACCAGGCCAGATGCTCCCAATGATGAAAGCAGCCGCAAAACGGCTGCTTCTGCATTTATTTACAAATAACTGTTGTCGATTTCATCCAGAATATTCTTTCGGTCAGCAAATACAGGAATTTTGTGGGAAACCTCTGTCACCTTAGAAAAATCAATTTCACCGTAAAGGATTTCTTCTCGGTCCTGGCCTTCTGCCAAAATCGTACCATCGGGAGCCACTGCCATGGAATGACCGTGATAAATCAGACCGTTATCGTCCCTGCCGATACGATTCACTCCCAAGAGAAACGCTTGATTCTCAATGGCTCTTGCCTGAAGCAATACGCGCCAATGATTCTCCCTGGCTGCAGGCCACTGCGCAGGAACGACAATCAAATTCGCTCCCCGTAGTGCCAGGTTACGGCATAATTCAGGAAAGCGTAAATCATAGCAAAGCATCGTTCCCAAAGTAAATTTTTCGGTTTCTACAATTCCCCACTCACTGCCCGGAGAAAAATAGCGATGCTCATGCAATGCCAGAGGAAATAAATGAGCCTTACGATATTTTCCCGCAACGGTGCCAAGTTCTGTAATAACAGGACACATATTATAAAAAACGCCATCTTTTTTTTCGGGAATACTGCCACCAACGATCATTATGTGGCGATCTTTGGCCTGCTGTCGCAAAAACTTCATGCTCTGTTCGCTGCGGCAACGGAGGAAATCCAACCGTTCCAGATCATAACCAGTATTCCAGAGTTCCGGAAAAACGACAAGGTCAGCACCGTGTTTTTCCACGTCATCCAACAATGTGGTAACGTGATTCTCATTGGCGTCGATATCACCATGGATAATATCCATTTGTACCATTGCAAATTTAATCGCTTTCATGTTGTCTCCGTGCTCTTATCTGTTCTCTATGACGTTTCACCATACGGATGTCATTGGTCTCATTCATTTGGAAAAAGCGGCAAGCCTCCACCAACCGGGAAGTGATGCGCGTTCCCAACAGTTCGTCCATGGATTCCACTGACAAATTTGTTGTTACGACGATGGGAAGCTCGTAATTGATACGATAATTCAAAATGGCAAATAATGTTTTAATGGACCAATCTGTATAGTTATGAGCTCCCAAATCATCGAGGATCAGCACCGGCGCTGTTTTTATCAGATTCATTAATTCCGACTCACTTCCCATAGATGAGGTATCAAAGGTCGCGCGCAATTCATCCAAAAAATCAGGAACGACTATGAAGCGCACATCCACGTCACGTTCCACCAGAGCATTGGCAATCGAAGCGGCAAGATAAGTCTTTCCTCTTCCTACATAGCCCTGGAGCAACAAACCACTGACAGTGCGACCATTGGCAATATCCTCAACAAAAGACTCCGCAGCGGCCACAATGCGATGAACGTTTTCCCGAAAGGTAAGTCCATTGCTGCCTTGTTTTTCATCAGAAAATAGGGAGTAATCGAAATGAGCAAAGGTCATATGCCGCAAATGAGGCGTGATTCCCGCTCGTTTTTGCTTACGAATCAGATCTTCTTCTTTGCGGCATTGGCATCGAATCGCCACATCCCCTTCAAAAATGTAACCGGTATCATGACAGAGATCGCAATGGTAACCGCTTTTACCGCCGCCATTTATATTTTGCCACTGTTGTTTCAGGACATCACCGATATGTTCCATCTTATTTCACCTCAAAGATATCATTGAAAGAAATACTTTCTTGATCACCACGATAATTTTGGGAAACTGCTTTTGAATGCTTCCCGTTCCCCTTGCGTTCAATCTTATCATGGGCGGCGTCTTCTTTTTTTAAATCTTCTTTACTGCTATAACCTTTTCTATGCCAATCCAACAAAATCTTATTGATATATTGAAAATTTCTTTTATCAATGAGAACTGCTCGTTTCAATGCCTCGTAAATCAATTCGCCACTGAGAGACATTCCGTAATACCAATCCTTGATTTGCTCCCCTTCCACCGGTGATAATGGACGCCCCATTTCTTCCTGAAATTTCTGATAAATTGTAGCGAAAACTTCATCACCTCTCAGCTGTTCTTTTCTTGCTTTTTTCTTACCGAGATCCTTGGCTTTACGCCAACCCCATACTTCCCGGAATTTATCAAAAAGCCCGTTCATATGGATGCCCTCGTTTTCATCCATGGATAAAAACCCCCGTTCCACCAAGGGGGGCAAGATCGTTTCAATCTCAGAACTTTGAAATTGTGTATGTTCAACCAGAGAGTCAAAGGTCAAAGCAACTCCGCTACTGTGAACACGGATCATATTTAAAAGGAACATCACATCCTTCTCACTCAATTGAAAGTCTCTATAATATTCCAGCAAAATATTGGGAACTGCCGTCATATCACAAATCATATCAAAAGCAATGGTTTCATAATCCCGTCGTCTCATATTTCACCTTTCATCGCCGCCAAAAAGCCGGCACAAAAATAATAAAGAATGTATACAATTCCAAACGTCCAGCCAACATCAGAATGCTTAAAATCCATTTGCCTGCAGCGGGAACCTCGGAATAATTGCCAACCGCCCCCAGGGAACCCAATGCAGGCCCCGTATTGGAGATCGCTGACATGCAGGCAGCAATGGCTTCATCAAAAACGACGCCAGTAAAGGCCAAAAGAATGGATCCAACGGCAGCCAGTAAATAAAATAGTAACATAAATATAAGAACACGCAAAATTGTTTTTTCATCAACAACTTTGCCGTTGACTTTAGTCTGCGTCATAGCCCGGGGATGGAGCAAACGGAAAGTTTGACTTTTCAATGATTTATAAAAGATTACATAACTACCGATTTTAATCGAACCGGAAGTCGAGGAATAGCAGGCCCCCACCATCATCAGGCAAAGGATGGTGACATGAGCTGCTGTAGGCCATAAATCAAAATTTTCCGTGACAAATCCTGTCGTTGTTATTTGAGAAACAACTTGAAACGCGGCGCCACGAAGGTTTGTTGACAGGTTGCCGCCACGGTTAATCATTAAATCAAGAAATACCAATAATATCGCGGCTAGCACTACGATAAAATAAAGCCGGAATTCCTCATTTTTTCGCAACAGAGAAAATTTACGCTTTACAAACACTTTATACATTAAAGGATAGTTCATTCCGGCAATAAACATAAAAAGCGTAATCACCCATTCAATATAAGGACTGTTAAAATGAGCCACACTATCGTTATATGTGGAATATCCCCCTGTTGCCATAGTAGCAAAAGCATGGCAAATAGCGTCAAAAAAGCTCATATCGCCCAGCATCAACAAAACCGTTAAGATCGCAGTAAGAACGGTATAGATCAGCCATAAAATAATAGCCATATCTTGAATATGGGACGCAACTTTCTCATTCAACGGACCGGACAATTCTGCTCGCAGCATACTAGAGCCGCCAGTATCCACTTGGGTAAGCACAGCGACAAATAGAACGACAACCCCAAGACCGCCCAACCACTGAGTCAAAGCACGCCATAACAAAAGTTCCTGAGAAGCCGCTTCAATATCGGCCATAGCAGTCCCGCCAGTGGAAGTAAACCCTGACATTGTTTCAAAAAAAGCGGAGCTGTAATCTGTAAACGTTCCGGAAAGAAAAAACGGCAATGCACCGATGAGAGACACAACAATCCAGGTGAGGCTAACGATCAAATAACCTTCCTTCGCACGGATATTGCCGTCATTTTTAGCGAAAAATACAAGTCCGCCGCCAAGAACACCATAAATGAGAGCTGTCAAAATAAAGGAAAAGAGATCCTCGCCGCCGGTGGCGATAGACCACAACAACGGAAACATCAATCCGATATCAACGAGGAGCAATATTTTCCCTAAAGAATTAAAAACAGTACCAAATCTAATCATAGCTTATCAACATGCCACCCGTTTTAATTATTTTGGAAAAATTTTTCTGCCGCGCGACTAGCTTCAGGCAAAGTAAAAATAATCATGCGATCGCCAGGGAGAATCACATCGCTTCCTTTCGGAATGATAATATCATCTCCACGGATGATCGTACCCAGAATCGCATTCTTCGGGAATTCAAGTTCCATCAGGGGGACGTTGATATGATGGGATTTTTGAGGAGCCTCAATTTCCAAAACTTGCGCGTTGGCATCGCCAATTAAAGTGACGGAAACGATATTACTGAGACGAACATATTTCATGATGGCGCCTGCTGCCAGAATGCGTGGGCTGATACTTTGATCGATCCCGATCTTTTCCACCAATGGAATATAATCGGACATTTTTAGTTGAGCCACTGTTCTGGGAGCACCAAGCTGTTTTGCCAAAACCGCGCTGAGAACATTGAAATGGTCATCATCAGTAATGGCAGCAAATAGATCAGACTCCTCCACGTTCTCATCGCGAAGCAACTGGAGATCCGTGGCATCTCCATGGATAATGAGCGCGTCGTTCAGACGCTCTGACAAGATTTTACATTGCTCAAAGTCTTCTTCAAATATTTTAATATTCAATCCTTTTGCTTCCAACTCCGAAGCCAGATAGTAACTGATAGTATCGCCGCCGACAATAATGATATTTTGAGCCTTTTTGCGGCTTTGACCAAAAGTCTGCTCCACTTCATCCATTTTATTCACAGTGGTAATCAAAAAGAGAAAATCATTTTCTTTGATGTAATCTTCCCCACCGGGAATGATCATATTACCGTCACGGACAATACCCACAATCAAATAAGAATGATCTGTTTTGATATCCTTTAATTGTCTATTTGCGACAGAGGAAGTTTCCCCAATACGAAATTCCAGCAAAACCACACGCCCATCGCCATAGAATTCCACGTTCAATGCATCGGGATAATCCACTGTTTTTGCAATCTGATGAGCAGCAACCCGTTCGGGATTGATAATCAAATCAATTCCCAAAGCTTTTTTGGTTGTCTCTTGATCAATATCCACAAATTCAGGAGAGCGCACCCTGGCGACTGTTGTTTTCACACCAAAAGATTTGGCAATAAAACAAGCCACAATATTCAACTCATCTCTCTCAGTTACGGCAAGCAGCATATCAGCTTCTTCAATGCCAGCCTCTTTTAATACTGCTGTAGAAGTACAGCTGCCTAAAACAGCTTCTACGTCAAGGCGTTCATCCACAGTAGCAATACGTTCCTCTTTTCGATCCAAAACTACTACGTCATGGTCTTCTAAGGAAAGCATATGGGCCAGGACAAAACCGACTTTCCCAGCTCCTACCACTATAATTTTCATAATATCACCCAAATATTTTAAAGATAATTATCCATTGACAAAGGCGTCAATTCGTTTCAATGCTTCAATAATCTGTTGAAAAGAAGTCGCATAGGAACAGCGAATAAAACCTTCTCCGCAGGCGCCAAAAGCATTGCCGGGCACAACGGCAACTTTCTTTTCTTGGAGAAGACGGCCGGCAAACTCCTCAGAGGACATACCAAATTTTTTAATGGAAGGGAATACATAGAAAGTGCCTTCCGGCGTTACCATATCCAAACCGATTTCCGCCGCTTTTTCCACAATATAACGACGACGGTAATTATATTCCGTACGCATTTTTTCCACTTCTGGCAAACCATTTTGGAATGCTTCAATGGCTGCCATCTGCCCCATAATGGGAGCGCATAGAATTGTATACTGATGGATTTTCACCATAGCGCTAATAAATTCGGGAGCGCAGGCCACATAGCCGATGCGCCAACCGGTCATGGCAAAAGATTTTGAAACGCCATTGACTAAAATGGTACGCTCTTTCATTCCCGGCAGAGACGCGACTGAAATGGGCTCTTTCTCATAAGTAAGCTCACAATAGATTTCGTCACTAATGACAATGAGATCGTGTTTGATCGCAACATTGGCCAAAGCCGTCAGCTCTTCGCGGTCCATAATTGCGCCGGTGGGATTGTTGGGAAAGCTTAGAATCAAAACTTTACTTTTGGGCGTAATATGCTTTTCCAAATCTTCTGGTGTCAATTTGAATTTATTTTCCGCACTCAAAGGTACTGACACGGGCACACCGCCAGACATTAAAGTACATGCTTGGTAAGAAACGTAACATGGTTCCGGGATCAGGACTTCATCGCCTGGCGTCAACAAAGTGCGCAAAGCCATATCAATGGCTTCGCTAGCCCCTACAGTAACGATGATATCAGTATTTTCATTGTATTCCACACCGCAGCGCTCATAGAGATAACGAACAATTTCTTTGCGCAATTCCGGCATCCCGTAATTAGAAGTATACATGGTATATCCTTTGCCCAGAGAATAGACACAGGCTTCTCGGATGGTCCAAGGGGAAACAAAATCCGGCTCCCCTACCCCAAGCGAAATAATATCCTTGGAACCTGCGCAAAGATCAAAAAATTTACGAATTCCCGAAGGGGGAATGGCTTTAATAGAAGGAGAAATATAGTCATTTGGTTGAAATGTCATGGAATAATCACCTGCCGATTGTCAACGAAAGAATCTTCATCAAGAATTACTTCGTTGGTTTTATAATACTTCAATACAAAGTTTGTCCATGTACTCTTTACCCCGTCAATGGTAGATAATTTGCCGGAAACAAAGTTCGAGACATCCATCATCGTTTTGGCCTCCACCATAACGGCAAAATCAAACTTACCGGAGACGAGCATTAAAGACTTTACTTCAGGGAAACGACAAATCCGTTTGGCAATTTCATCAAATCCCACTTCTCGCTGGGGTTGGACCTGCACATCAATGCGGGCATGAACCGTATTTTCGCTTTGGGCTTTTTCCCAGTTGATGATTGTGGTATATTTCAGAATAACATGATCTTGTTCCAGCTCCTCAATGGCTTTTGTCACCTCTTCTAAAGACACACCCAGCATACTTGCTATAGATTTTTTAGGTACACGACTATTGTTTTCAAGAATGTTCAAAATCTCCAATTTTAATTGCTCCACTTTCATACACCTCCATGATCCTAAAATATCAGAAATTATCATCAAAATGAGAGACTCTTTATTTCATTTGTCAATTTTAAATTGCAAAATGAATCATGATCTCTAAAAACCGCTTCTACTGTAAAAACTCTTTATCCATGGAGAATACTGCCAAATATCTTCAAAACATCAATCATCACAATTTCATCGAAGGGCAAATGAAAGCCCATACTCTTTGGCACCTTTGTAGAAGATAATAGATAATTATATCATAATAATGAAATAAAAACTATCAAAAATTAAAAGATTCTCTGAAATATGTTTGATCATGAGACAAATATTTTGTAAAACCCGGCAATACCTAATTTATTCGGTAAAACTCAACCATTGAGAAATCTTTTTGATTCTCCGAGGCCCCCTTTTTCCTTAAAAATTAATCCGGGGACTCACTGAATTCAAAAATCAGTGAATCCCCGGACGGTAAAGACGAAGATCGGGACAAAGCGTTCCTTTCTCTGTATCGAAAACCAATACAGGACGTTCGTGCCTCCTTGCCCAATGGCAAAGCTCTTGGTTGCTTCCTAATAGAAAAACAAAGTCACAGAGATCCATCATCACCATGTCGCGATAAAAACGAGCCAAACCTTGGGTCATTGGACGAAGCAACAACTCTTGATCACAACGCTCCATGATCGAAAAAAAACGGTCTCGATCATCCTCCTTCCAAAAAGAACTCTGCTCTTCATGGGTTAAAACGCAATTAATATCAATGGAATTTGTTTTTTTCTTTTCCAATAAGACCTCGGCGCAGAGTTGCTCCATGCCGCGCTCCATCCCCACAAAAAAACAATCAATGCCAAAGTCATCAATGAGTCGATCCAGAATATGATCCAATGAAGCAAGGTGATCATGGCAAGAAGCAGACTCTCCCGCAATCATACAACAGCTTTTCATATGTTACCTCTTTCAAAAATCCTGGTTATATCTTATGCGATTTTTTGAAAATAATATGGTGTTTCCGAAAAAAGACCAAGCCGTATTTTACCAATCGCTGTCAGACGCATTACGATGGGCATATCATCGAATAAAATCCCTAAAAATTAAGAAAGAAAACAGCCGCTGCAGTATTTTGGGACAAATAAAACCTCCTGATTATGATCTTTTAAATATTTCCATACGCAAATTGGCTTTGATAGAGATTCTCATAAAAACCCTTTTTTGCCAAAAGCTCCGTATGGGTTCCTTGTTCAATGATGGTGCCATGATTCATAACGAGAATTAGATCGGCATCTCGGATGGTGGAAAGCCTGTGAGCAATGATAAAACCAGTTCTGCCCCGCATCAAGTGATCCATTGCTTTTTGTATTTCCAATTCTGTACGAGTATCTACACTGGACGTTGCCTCATCCAAAATCAAAAGAGAAGGATTTGCCAAAATAACTCTTGCAATCGTAAGAAGTTGGCGTTGTCCTTGAGAAAGATTGGTTCCATCTTCTTCCAAAACAGTATCATACCCTTCCGGCATCGTGCGGATAAAATGATCCATCCTCGCAGCTTTAGAGGCCTTTATAATTTTTTCCTCTGTAGCATCAGATTTTCCGTATGCAATGTTTTCTCGAATAGAGCCGCCAAAAAGCCATGCATCCTGCAAAACCATGCCAAACATTTTACGGAGATCAGCTCGTCGCAAAGATCGGATATCTACACCATCTATGGTAATTTTGCCACCTTGTATATCATAAAAACGCATTAACAAATTTACTAATGTGGTTTTGCCCGCCCCTGTTGGCCCCACAATCGCAACTTTGTCTCCGGATTTTACACGAATATTAACGTCCTGCATCAAAGGATTCCCTTTGGAGTAACCAAAGCGGACATGCTGAAATGTTACATCTCCTTTCAGATTTTCAATTTTTTCCCGGGGCTCACTTTCAACAGGTTCTTCATCCATATCAATAATTTCAAAAATTCTCTCACCAGATGCGATTGCAGATTGCATCATATTCCAAATAAAAGCACATTCGATTAGTGGTTCGCCCGCTCTATCCAAATACTGAATGTATGCCTGCACCGTACCGATGGAAAGCCGCCCTTGCAAAATGGAGATCCCGCCTAATACGGCAATAACAGTATATCCTATACTATTGATCAAACGAACCGCGGGAGAAACTACAAACATCGACACCTGAGATTTATGACTTGCTTCGCACATTGTATTATTTAATTGATCAAATTCCTTAATTGCCATTTTTTCACGGCTGAACGCTTTAATGACGAGCTGGCCCGTAAAAGCTTCTTCAATATTTGCGTTAACGCGGCCAAGTGCCACCTGATTCTCGTAAAAATTCTTTCTGGAACGTTTTGTGATCAAGGCAGTTACTCCTGTTGCCACGCCAATCGTAATGACAGAAATAACCGTGAACACGGGACTAATATAGATCATCATAACAATAGAGCCAATCATGGTAATGAGCGATGTTATTAACTGCCCCAAACCTTCCCGCAATACTTCGCCAATTTTTTCAATATCATTTGTAGCGCGACTTAAAATTTCTCCCTTTTCCGTACTATCATAAAAACGCAAGGGCATTCGACCCATTTTATTGCTTAAATCTTTCCGCATGTGGAGGCAAACCGTTTCGGCAATAAAAGCCATGAGATACTGCTCTAAATATTTAAATGCAAAGTTTAATAAATACAATGCCAGAAGAGCAGCAATGAACAGTCCCATTGTTTGTAAATTAATTTGAAAAGAACTTCCTTCTGTTATTGCAATGTGAATCCCATCGGCAATATGGTCAATGGCTTCCGCCAATACCATAGGAGCCGCCAGTGTTGTAAGGGAACTAATCACGTTAGAAACCAAGACAATCGTTATTTTACCGCGCTGTCTGCTAAAAAGGTATCCCATTAGTCGTTTCAAAGCAGTTCCTTTCATTTCATCTCGCCTCCTGCAAGTTCCGTTTCACTAAGCTGTGAAGCTGCGATCTGTTGGTAAACAGAGCAATTCTCCATCAACTCCCGGTGCGTACCGATACCGACTGCACGTCCTTTATCCAACACAATGATCTGATCTGCATCCATAATTGTGCTTACACGCTGTGCCACTATAATCACGGTAGCATCTGTCACCTCATTGCGGAGCGCAGATCGAAGCATTGCATCCGTCTTAAAATCTAACGCAGAAAAACTATCGTCAAACACATAAATTTCAGGTTTTCTCACCAAAGCCCGGGCAATGGCCACACGCTGTTTCTGACCGCCGGACAAATTCATCCCTGCTTGTGCAACAAAAGAGCGGTATTGATCGGTTTTTTCTGAGATAAATGAATGAGCCTGCGCCACAGTGGCTGCATGTTTCACTTCCGCGTCTGTTGCATCTTCCTTGCCGTATCTGATATTGCTTCCAATGGTTCCCCAAAACATAAATGCCTTTTGAGGAATAAAACCGATTTTATCCCTTAGTTCCTTCTGAGGATAATCTCGAACATCAATACCGTCGACTAAAATTTCACCACCCTGAATATCAAAAAATCTCGGTATCAAATTAGCGATCGTAGATTTACCGGAACCCGTACCTCCGATGATAGCGGTAATTTCACCCGGCCTCGAGAGGAAGGAAATATCACGGAGGACTGCCTCTTCTGCACCCGGATATTGGAAGGTAACATTGCGGAATTCTAAATGGGCACGAAGATTTGTCTGGGGGAAATGGGTTGTTTCTTTGTCTTTGATTTCCGGTGCATGTTCCAGCACTTCGTTAAGACGTTCTGCACAGGAAAAAGCGCGCGGAAGTTCAACATATACCAAGATTGCCATGATACCGGTAAAAAGAATGATTGTTAAATACTCAATCAGGGCAAATATTTGACCAATTTCCATGGCTCCGCGCGATGTTTCCATACCGCCAAACCAAAGAATCACAACAATCCCCAGATTCGTCAACAAAGTTAATGTGGGAAGCAGAATTGCAAAGATTCTGCCGGTACGTACAGAAATATCGCAATATTCTGATGCAGCAATTCCAAAACGTCCATTTTCATACTGTTCCCGATTAAAAGCGCGGATGACTCTCACACCGGTGAATATCTCACGGAGGACACGCGTCATATGGTCCATCTTCACTTGAAGCAAACGGAAAAGAGGGATCACCCTCCCACCGATTCCGAAAGCGATCAAAAAAACAATCACGATAATTCCAGCGATCAACAACCCCATAAAAGGTTCTGTTTGTAAAGCAAGAACTACCCCAACAATTGCCATAATAGGTGCCGGGAGCATCTGCAAGATTACCATCAGCATTGACCTTTGAATGACTGAAATATCGTTTGTACAACGGATTACCACAGATGCCGTCCCAAATTTTTGTAAATCGTTAAGAGAATAATCTTGCACTTTGACGAAGGCAGCGCGCCGAATATCTCGAGCAAATCGCGCTACCGCTTTGGATGCTAAGGTGACAGAAAAGAAATAAACAATGCCACCAATCATCGCTACTGTCAGCATGAGAATCCCCAGTTTATAAATTTGCGTCACATCACCAGAGAGTGCACCATCGTCAATAATTTTTGCCACAATCGTTGGAAGATACAGAACAGAAAAGTTATTGACAATGACACATAAGATTGCCGCTATCAGTAGTCCTTTGTGGGGTTTCATAAACCGCAGTAACTTATTCATGAAATCTACCTCCTCAATTATTTTGGACAAGGCAAAAAGAAACCTCTAAGCCTTTATCCTTTTCCTTGACAGTCGCGACATTGCACAGTATACTCTGTATAGTAACTATACAGTCAAGAGGAAAAATAAAAATTATGAAACATAAAGATTATCTCATGATCAGTGAATTCTCCAAAATATGTGAAATCAGCCGGAAGACCCTTATTTTTTATGATAACATTGGTTTATTCTCTCCGGAATTGATTGGGGAAAATGGATACCGATATTATTCGCACGAACAGATTTATATCATTTTCGTAATCAATATTTTAAAAGAGCTCGGAACACCCCTTAACCAGATTAAAAAATTCATGGAGAGCCGGACTCCTGACAGCGCCATCCGCCTTTTGAAGCAGCAAGATGAAACCATCTCTTCAAAAATCGCTCGTCTTCAAGGGTTTCAGGATATGCTGAACATGAAAGTACAGAGATTAATTCAAGCAAAAGAATCTGATGTTTCAAAGATTCAACTAATTTGGCAAAAAGAACAACCTTTATTTATCAGCGATCCTATTAATAAAGAAAAAACAAATCTTTCGGATAGTGAATGGTTGCAATTTAGTATGAAATCAAAAAAACACAATGTATCGATTGGGTATCCAGAAGGTTTTTTAGTACAAAATCAAAATCTAATGTCTTCTGAAACCGATGTGGTCGGACATATTATCTGCTATGTCGGTGAATCCATTTATGCGAACAGCTTTATGCCACAAGGGAACTATCTTACCGCCGTCGGCACAGGTGACTTTTATGATACGAAACCAATTTATCATAAAATGATGAAGTATATTTCAGAACATCGGCTCAAAGTTGTCGGCAATGCTTATGAAGAACGACTCATCGATGAAATCGCATCCAAAGACCTCAAAAACCAAGTTTTCCAAATAAAAATACAAGTTCAATAAGGATTTTAGGCATAGTTTCATTCCTTTTTGCTTCATCTCGCAAAAATCTCAAAAAGAAAAAACATTTTTATTTCGTATGGAAGGTGGTATAATGAAAGAAAAGAAATAGACAAAGAGATCCAGAACAAGAAAGGAAGGGTAAAAAATGGCCAAAGGATATCTTGAAGCCGGCGTATGCGGTATGAAAACAGTGATTGAAACAAAGGAGTGCAACGGCAAAATTTCAATCATTATAGATTCGGAATGCCCTCATTACGACGGCCTAGGAGATACCATCGGTGAAATTGATGGTATGATGGCTTGTTTTGATAAGGTAGGCACCGGTACAGTTTACGAAGCTTGCCGCAAAACCTGTCCCCATGGAGCATGTGCAGTGCCTATGGCAATCTTAAAGACCGTGGAAGTCGCCTCAAATATGGCATTGCCTGCCGATGTTACCTTAAAACTAGAGAAATAGTCTTAATCCCTGGAAAAGAGAGGTTTTTCGCCTCTCTTTTCTTGTGTTTTTTCCAGGGAATACTTTGTTTTTTTTTGATAATATGATATAATAAAAAAAACTCTGTTTAGGAGAAAACTTATGAAGAAATTTCCAAAGCATGCTGCTTTTTTGTTTCTCATTTTTTTCATGGTTTTTGGCGCTTTTTGCCTTTTTTCAGAAGAATCATTGTCAGCAGAAATGCTACCTTATAGTGTGGAAACCCCCAGGGATGATTTTCCAGTGCGCGAAGCTCCTGATACATATTCCGATGCACTCGTCACATTACCGCAAGGAACCGTATTATATCCAGTTGCCATAGAAAATAATTGGTACAGAGTTCCTTTTGAAGATAATGTCTATGGCTACGTCCACAGAGACTATATCACTGCAACAGAAACAGCAGCAAGTATTGCTACTTTTCCCGGTGCTACTGTCCGCAGTGAAATGAATTTAGAAAGTGAAGGAATCTCTCTCTTATCTATTAATACAGAAGTCGCCCTCACCGGATATGATGGAGATTGGTATCGGGTAACTGTTTACGGGAGCGATGCGATCGGTTATCTTCATGGCGACTCCTTAAAAATACCGAAAAAAAACCTTATCGACACCAGTGATCCGGTAGATATCGTGACAGATACCCAAATAAGAGCCAATACCAATGCCAATATACGAAGTGGTCCTGGCACAAATTATGACAGAGTAACCACAGTAAGTGCAGGCACCGTCATGACCGTAGAAGGTCAAGCAAGCGACAGCAACGGCGTTCTTTGGTACCAGGTTACCGTCAATGGTGTAAGCGGTTATATCCGTTCCGACTTAGTAGATCTAATCAATCATGTGGAGCGCCTTTCCGGGATAAAAATTGTGATTGATCCGGGGCATGGCAGTTATAAAAGCGACACTGCTACTTCATTGGATGAAGGTGCCATCGGTCCCACCGGAATCAAAGAAAAGGACGTCACATTATCGGTGGCGCAGTATTTAAAAGCCCATTTAGAATACGAAGGTGCCAACGTAACAATGACCCGAGCCAGAGATACCGGCGTACTAACCTTGACCGATCGAGCAGAATTTGCAAATAATGAAGACGCAGATCTTTTCATTTCTATTCACTGTAATTCCTATGTCACCGCTTCGGTCAATGGAATTGAGACCTATTATTATGCAGGAACAAATTCGGATCCCATTGACAGCAACTTGGCAAATAATCGAAGGGCTTTGGCCACTACAGTCCAAGAGAATCTAATCTCAGACTTAAATCGGACTGACCGTGGCGTAAATACCGCAAGCTACACTGTATTAAAAAAATCAACAATGCCATCGATTCTTGTAGAGCTGATGTTCATCAGTAACCCTACAGAAGAACAATTATTGGCCGATGCCACAGTTCAAGAAAATGCGGCCAAAGCCATGGTAAAAGGCATACTCTCATACTATGGGAAATCATAAAAACACGTAATAAAAAAGACAAGCAAAATAATTGCTTGTCTTTTTATTTCATAACGCCATCTCTTTACAGAGCACATAATTATCTTCGAATTTGAAATCGAGAAAATGTCACAGACATTTAACCACCATAGAAGTTTCTGGACATAGAAGTTTCTGGAAATTATGACTTGGTGTCGATGCTAGTAATTTTATAATCTGATGCAATAGAAAAAAGGCCCTGGGTAAAACCCAAGGCCTTTTGCTGTTTCTTAGAGATTCTTTTCGCAGAAAACTTTGACATAGGAGTCGGCATAAATTTTCTGGTTCAAAAGAACTTCGGTGGAGGCAGCGACTTTCATCAATTCTTCGTCGCAGGGGTCAGCAATCACAGAATCCAAACCAACGGCAGAACCCATTGCCATATAAGTTCTGTTCAACAAGGAACGGTCAGGGGATTTCTGAGAAACATTAGAGAGCCCCAAAACAGTATGAGGAGCAGGATCAGCCAAAGTTTTGATTTGAGCAAGAGCTTTCAAAACTTCGGGGCAATGGAATTGTGCAACGTTGCAGGGAAGGATCAAAGGATCGATATAGAGATCGTCGCTGGGAACGCCATAAGCATCAGCATTGGCAATCAATTCCATGGCAAGAGCAACACGGCTGTCGGCTTCCTGAGGAACACCTTTTTCGGTCATGGTCAAGCAAACAACTTTGCAGCCATATTCAGCAGCCATGGGGAAAACTCTATCCATTTTTTCCTGTTCAGCAGGAACGGAGTTGATCAAAGAATCGCGGCGTTGTCTTTCATCATCGATGAGTTTCAAGCCTTCTTCGATGGCGTCATAGTTGGTGGAGTCAAGAGCCAAGGGAAGTTTGGTAACATCTTTTACAACACTAACCATCCATTTCATGGCTTCCACACGTTCTGCTTCGTTAGCGCAAGCGGGACCAGCATTCAAATCAATCCAGTCAGCACCTTTTTCTTCCTGGAGTTTGGTCCATTCGATCAAAGCTTTGGGATCTTTTTTCTGGATTGCTTCGCGGATGTCGAGAAACATACCGTTACATCTTTCACCAATAATTTTCATGAAATAACCTCCATTCAGTTATTAAAATGGAATTCTGAACCAGAATCCTTATTTAGCCATCAAAGCATCGATATGTTTTTTGACAGCTTTTACAGCAACAGGATGTCTCATCAAGAGAATATCGGTACCGGCTTGGAGGCAGGCAGCAGCAGTGGTAGCTTCCCATGCGGGACCACGATCAGCCTGTTCGCCCCAATTGGGGAAATCTTCAGTAGCGCCCCAAGCTTCTTTCTGACGCCAGGATTCAAAACCGACGGCAGCAATGATAGGCATGGAAAGCATTTTATCGCCTTGGAGAGCACCCATGCGACCACGTTCCATGATGGAATAGGCATATTCAATACCATAACCAACGCTGGATACCAAGGGGTCGATAACGATTTTATCTGCAGGCATGTTCATTTCGGTGATCAAAATGTTGAGCTGTTTGCAGATATTGATGTCCAAGGGAGATTTTGCGATAACGCTGTGACCATTACCAACACAGGCAGCAACCAAAGTTTTGTAATGTTCAGTATCAGCTTCGCCGATGAGGAGGTTTTCACCTTTGGCAACTTCAGCAACTTTCATGAGAACTTCTTCATCCACTTCGGCATTGCCGCAACCGGCAACAATCATGGGAAGATCAACAGCATCCAAAACCGCTTTCACGATTTCAGCACACTTTTCAGGGGAGTCGCCACCGTTGTCAGGATCAGCGGAATCCAATTTCAGATAGATGGCGTCAGCGCCGCATTCTTTGTTATATTTTGCCCATGCAACAGGATCGCTGAGATCAACGTCAAGAGCTTTTTTCAAATTTTCATTCCAGTTAGGATCCATGGAACAAACTTCCATCGCAACGATGGGACGATTGGGGATTTCACCTTCATAATGTTGGAAAGGAAGAGCTCCTTCGCCGCCTACCATGTAAGAGACGCCACGAGTGCCGCCTTCTTCAGCAGTGGCACCGAGTTTAACAGCACCAACTTGGCTGGAATATCTTTCTTTCAAAATCTGTACAGCCATTTTTACGCTCCTTTCAAAATATAAGAATCAGAGATTAATTTTATCCATAATGGAAAAAGAGGATTTTACCAAAGCCGAATCTCCCGGCAAATCATAGAGTGCGCGACCTTGCGCGTCAAATGCCTGGACTTCCTCGTCAAAAGGAATATATCCGATTAATTCGACCCCGGTTTTATCGATCTCGGGTTTTAATTCCGTAATCAATTCTTCCGATGCCTTCGTAACAACAAGATACAATTTGCGGACTTTGGATTTCAGAGAATTCACGAGATCTTTGATTCGGGTTACTGTACGAATCCCGCGAACAGAGGCATCGCTCACAATAAACATGACATCAACATCTTGGATCGTACGGCGGCTGATATGTTCCATACCAGCTTCACTGTCAATAACAAGATAGTCATAATTTTTTTCCAAATCTTCAATATTTTTCCGTAGAAGATCATTGGCGTAGCAATAACACCCCGGTCCTTGAGGGCCTCCCATAATCAACAGATCAATATCATCACTTTCTACCAAAGACTGCATAATTCTTGTCTCAATAAACATCTCTTTGGTCATGCCTTGGGGAACTGTACCGGGACGTTTCATTTCTTCAATCACTTCGGAGATTGATGTTGCATATTCTAAGCCCAATGCTTCATTGAGATTAGCGTTAGGGTCAGCGTCTACCGCGAAAATACTGCCTTTTTTATTTTCCGCAAGATAACGGCAGATCATCGTCGTCAATGTGGTTTTACCAACGCCGCCTTTGCCAACCAATGCGATGTGCTTTGCCATAACTTAAAACGTTCCTTTCTACCTTAGATCGTCAACTCAGTCTTCCACAGAGGGGAAGAGACTCATATCCGTATGGGGCAAAAACATTGCCTGAACATACTCATCGTAGAATTCATTTCCATCAGACAATTCCAAATAGGTCAAACTCTTACCGAGTTCAATGCAATGCTTGAAAGCATTTCTGGAAAGCAATGCTTTATAAGCACCTTTCAGAGAGCTGTTGCCAATGAACTCATAACACTCTGCCGGCATATCCGGAAGAAGACCAATTCGAATGGAATCATTCAAATTGAGATAATTCCCAAATCCACCGCCAATGAGGATCTTACTAATGACTTCAATAGGCAATTGCATCTTGTTAAGCATCACACGGATACCTGCATAAACAGCACCTTTTGCGCGAATGAGATTTTGAATATCCGCTTCTGAAATGATGATATCCTGATCAATACCGGATTCCGAGGCAGAAGCCAATACAAATTCAGGGCCATCATCCCCTTCTCTCATACGCCAAGTATCGACTTTTTGCATTTTGCCCTGGCGATCAATGACACCAGCTTTACGCAATTTTGAGAGACAGTCAATCAGACCGGAACCGCAAATCCCAACGGGAGAGGCGTTGCCGACTGTGGCATAAGAGACACGGTAATCATTATCTTTGTCGATGTTAATCTTTTCGATCGCACCGTCCATTGCACGCATACCAAAGGTAATGCCGCCGCCTTCAAAAGAAGGACCAGCAGAACAGGCACAACACATCAACCATTCATTGTTTCCCAATACCATTTCACCATTGGTACCGATATCAATAAAGAGCCAAATTTCTTCCTGCTTTTCAATGCCTGTCAACATGGCACCGGAAACGATATCGCCACCGACATAACTAGCCACTGCAGGGAAGGAAGTAATTTCACCATCGGGAATGATATTGATCCCAAGATCTTTGGCTTTAACAACGGGATACTGTGCTGCGCCGGGGATATAAGGCTCCCGACGAATATACATCGGTTCGATACCCAAGAAAAGATGAATCATTGTAGTATTTGCCGCAACCATCATTACCGATACATCTTCAGCAGCAATGTTTTGCTTTTCGTAAACTTCATCAAGAAGTTCATTAATACAGTCGATTACGACCTTTTGGATTTTTTCCAAACCGTCTTTTTCTTCTTCCGTGTAAACGATACGCGAAATAACATCATCACCCATCGTGGCTTGACGATTAAAGGTACCCGACTGGGCTACAATCTTACCGGATGCCAAATCAACCAGGGCAACGACAACGGTGGTCGTACCGATATCAAGGGCTATCCCATAAGGAGGTGTATCGACATGGCCTGCTTCCACACGGATCACTTCGGCAGAATCATCTTTCAACAAGCAAGTAACAGTCACTTTCCAGTCCTGTTCTCTTACTTTATTGGGCAGGGTTTTTAAAGCCTCATAAGAAATCGTGATTTCTTCGACATCCAAATTACCCTTCAACTCCGTGGAAAGTCTGCTAAAATCGCTGGCGTTTTCGGTCATGTTAGGTTCCGCCAAAGTAAGCTGGAACTTTTTAACCATGGGAGCATCGTCTGTGCCTTCTTCGTCCAGTTGACTTTCTCTGATAAGACCTTCTTCATCATCATCAAGAAGAACTTGATGCTCGTGGAGGCGAGATGCTTCCGGGATTTCTACAGTAACGGGACCGTTGTCCACCGTAGCGGTACAAGCAAGAATCAAACCTTCTTCCCTTTTAGCTCGGGAGAGATTGCCTTCGCCACCAGTCACGTTACCTTCCAAAATTTTTACAGCACATCTGCCGCAGGTACCTTGACCACCACAAGAGCTTTTGACGGAAATCCCCGCAGCTTGGGCAGCTTCCAACAGGGTGCTGCCTTTTTCGACCTCAACTTGGAGGTTTTCTGGCATAATTGTAACTTGAATTTTGTCCACAAAATCACCTGTTTCGAAACTTAATTATGATTATGCAAAGTTAGCTTTGGCAAAACCGGAGATACCGCTGGCTTCTTTGGGCCCAACGATAACTTCCCAACCGCTTTCTTCTTTCAATTTAGCAGCGATAACAGCTACGAAACCAGGAATAACGATCTTTTTGTGGTTGACTTTGCTTTCGAGATCGTATTCTTTGATCGCTGCCGCAATATGTTCACCGCCAAATTTGCCGGCAGCCCAAGCAGTAAGAACGGAGGTACCGTCGGTATCGATCGCAATAATATAAGAAGGAATACGGCTGGCTTCTACTTCGCCTTCTACGCTGTAGTAAGAGAGAGAGAAGCTGGTAGTTACGTATACGGGAGAATCAGGAGTTACAGCACCGATTTCATAGAGGTTAGGAACAACGGCCACAGGTTTCTGAGGATCGGTAAAGACGTTCTGTCTCCAGGAGAGCAAGCCAATAACGCGAGCTTTGCTCATGTCTTTCATCACCACGATGCTGGCATATTTTGCAGTGTAAGCAACTGCCTGCAATTCTTCTTCCAAAGGATCTTCTTCGGAGGTAAAAGCGATGGTGGGATAACCAAAGGGACGATGGCGTTTTTTAACAGCCAGTCTTCTGATCTGGGTCATGTCAGCGATAACCTGAGCGGTTTCGCGGCTACCGGGATCGAGAACCAGTTCTTTGTAACCCAACGCAACGATTTTTTCTACCAAAGCGTCGAGGGCTTCAAGGCCTTCTGCGTAAACAGCCAAAGGAACTTCATATTTTTTGGCAACTTCTACCATAGCTTCATAGTTTGCTTCGGTAGCAGCATATACCAAGGGTTTTTCAGCAGCGATTTTGTCCAATGCAGCGCTCTGGGCAGCAGCATCGTCCGCCATCAAAATAACAGCCATTTTTGCAGCGGCTTTTTCAGCAGCGGCAGCAAAAGTAGCAGCATCACCGGAAGTATTTTTCACAGCGACAAAGTTTACAGTGTAATGTTGGCCAACACGGTCAAACTGTAAGTCAGCGATTTCATCAATTTTAGCATCCAAATCGGCGGCGTTATCATCTACATAGAAACCAACACCGGTAGGATGGAAGAAGGTTTTGTCATGACGGAACAATTCAGTTTCATCACCCAATTCTACCTCTTTGTCACCAGTACCAACTTTCACCAATTTGATGGGGGGAGCAGAAGCAGCATCCAAAGCTTCTCTTGCTTCGTCGGAAACATAAGGACAAGCATCCAAAGATGCCTTCCCTGCTGCCAAAGCCATTGCGAATGCTAAGCAAGTAGGTACACCGCATTCGTTACAGTTTTTCTTAGGCAAGTTTTTGTAAATAGCCAAACCTGTCAATCCCATTCAATACACAACTCCTTTCAAAAATTGTTTTCTATCATTACTCTAGCGGGAGGCATTTTGCCTCCCGCTGGAGCAGGGATCATATAATAATTTACATTAAATTGTAGGATTATTCACCCATGATGAAATCCATGGTCAGAGCAGGATGTCCCTGTTCTTCGAGCCAAGGCAGAATTTCTTCGGAAGTTTCGCCAATAGTTTCATCAGCAATTTTGTCGATGAAGTTAGGACCAAGGCCATCTTCTTCGCAAAGTCTGTTGAATTCATCACGAATTTCGTCCTTCAATTCAGTAGGCATCCATACGATACGTGCACGGCCACCATCGGCGGGCAGGAATTTACCGCTGGTGAGATAAGCACGGCCAATACCCATGAAACCAGGGGTCTGAACACCACCGCCGCAGGAACCGGCCAAGGTGGAGAAAGTCATACCACAAGGAGTCATACCGGAATGATTACGGGTAGCAATGGCAATACCGTTAGCTTCGGGAATAACAGCCATAATGGATTCAAAGCAACCACAAGAAGTCATGGGTCTGTCCATCATAGTGTAAAGGTTAACTTCTTCCAGAGTCTGATGAGATTCTTTGTAGAAGTAATCATTGCAAGACTGCCACATCCCTTTCACGGGATCGATCGCTTCACCTTTGATAACAGGCTGGTTAGCACCGGTGGGATCGATTTCATAAGCAGCTTTCGCATCCAACCAGGAAACAGCACCGCAAAGGCCAACACGTTCGGGAGTCAAGATGCAAACATGGTTGGGAGCGAAAGACTGGCAGAGCAAGCAGCTATAGAAGGTATCGACTTTTTCGTCCTTCAATTCTTTCAAACGTTCATCACGACGTTTGTAAATAGCTTTTGCTTCTTGATGCATTTCAGAAACTTTCGCGGCATCAGTATAAATGGTTACCTGAACGCGGTCCACAATGGCGGGGAATTCAGATTTATATTTCGCAATAAGGATTTCGCCATAATCATGGAATTTGAAGCCTTTGGCAATAGCTTCTTTACTAATACGCATCCATACGGTGTCACGCTGGTTAACATGCCACAAACCTTCACCATAGTTGATGAAATAATGAACGCGACGTTCAAGAACGCTTTCAAAGTCTTCTTGCATTTTACGGCCGTAGATATCGACGACCAAACCGATGGGAATTTTGTCCCCTTCGTTGAATTCATCGGTTTCAGGACCGACAACTTCGATTTTACCGTCTTCAATATGGTCGGCATCAACCATACGAACAAGTTCGAAAGCTTCGCTCTTGTTATTCCCCATTTCGTAGTACATATCGCCTTTGCGGATTGTTTCGCCTTCAAAAGCGGGACCTTGGTTAATGGGGATATCAATATCAATATTGGTGAGTTTAACGCCACGAATTTCCATTGCCAATTTTACGATTTTATCGTAATCAGGTTCGGAAACATACCAGTCGTTAAGTTCTTCGCCTTCTCCCAGTACCTGGTCGGTAACGACAGGGAAGCCGCAATAGATGCAGCCAAATTCCGCAGCTGTTTTAACATCGTCTCTTTCACCGAGATGAATGACGAATGCCATAATTCTTCTTCTCTGATAATCTCTCTGAGCATCAGTTTCACCGGGGGTGATGTTACCAAACATCATACCGGCACGAAGAGCATAGTTGGCAGCGTGAACAACCTGAGTGAAGTTACCGAGAGGATATGCGATATAGTCAAGACCGAGTTTGACGTTTTCTTCATACAACTGTTCGATAATTTCATCACTCAAGAAGATCATCATACCTTGACCCATCAACTTGCTGACAATTTTAGCAGCAGCTTTGGAGTCTTTGGCACGACCGATGATAACAGCTTCACCGGGGATGGTCCAGTCAACCATTTTGATCCCATATTTACGAACAACGGGGTCGGAAATGAAACCGAGCCAAGGTTCTTCGTAGGGTTGATCGGTATCAATGTATTGGAGTGCTTCAATGATTTCGGCAGCGTACAAAGTAGCTTCACCGGCAAGACGTGCATTTTCAAAAGTAAGCTCTTCATAGATTTGAGCACGTTTTTTATTCAAAATAGCGGGTAATTGACCAATAGTGGTTACATCTTCACCGCTTAATGCACGGATTACGGGGAGATAGTAAGCAGTATCAGGGTAACGTACTTCTTTATCTCCACCATGTTTTTTAATGGCCTGAGTCAAAAGGATTTCAGCATAGCTGGTTGCGATAATTGCACCATCGTATACTTGTTTAAATAATTTCTTTGGTTCCTTACCTTCTTCGACAGCACCTTCATAAATTTCATCAAAAGACATGATATTCCTCCTTTCGTTCCTTACTATTAATAGTTCTTGGTCAAGGCTGATTCATAACGTTCCGCAACGGCTTTATGAACACCGAGTTTCCAAGTACGATATTCGAGAGCAGCAAGCAATTTTTCCGAAGCTTTTTCAGGATCGGTTTCGAGAATCAGATAACCGCCGTAAACGTCGGAAGCAATGCGGCAAACGATATCATAAACGAGGGGGCTACCTTCTACGGGAGGCATGGTTCCAACATGGGTAGGAATACCATTGGTGACCAAACCGCTACCGATGGAGATAGCTTTTTCACTCATTGCTTCAGGAGCAGTTGCTACGAAAGGAATTTTAGGAGTATCGACACCCATGGTGTCAGCCATTACACGGATAAAATCGTGGCAACGGGAATTGTCAACACAGGAACCCATATGGAAAGCGGGGGGAAGTCCTGCAGAGAGTTTATCTTTGTTGGCTTCTTCCAGTTTATGAATGAAAGCAGCGAGGTTTTCACCGCAGAATTCATCAACTTTCGCAGGATCCATATAACCAGCCTTAGCCATAGCCTGTGCAGAACAGCCTGTTGCAATCACAAAAACATCGTTTTTCAACATATTACCAACGATGGTCAAGTGGTTTTGGTCATGAATAGATTCCAAATTGTTGCAACCGCAGAACATGGCAACACCTTTAAGTCTGCCTGCTTCGATTTCATCAATTAAAGCTTGCATGGGAACTTCAGCATTGAGGCCGCCGAAAATTTCCATCATGGATTCAAAGCTGAAACCGGCAACCACTTTGTTTTTATGCTGAGGAATGAAGACTTCTTTGCCTTTTCTTTCTTTGAAAGTATCAATCGCCAAACGGATGATTTCCTTGGCGCTGGCAACTGCATGATCTTCATCAAAAGCCACATGGTGAGAACCAGGGATTTTGGAATTTGCCATGGTGGTAACAATGGTAGTGTTGAAGCATTCGGCAACAGCACGGATGGAGGGCATGATGCACTGTACGTCAACAACCATTAAATCGCAAGCACCGGTCATAATGGCCAATTCCTGGGAGGAGAAGTTTGTGGCAATAGGAATGCCAGAACGCATGAGAACTTCATTACCGGTACAGCAAATACCAGAGATTTGGATACCGGCAGCGCCAGCAGCTTTCGCTTCTTCTTCCATTTCATTTGCAACATCAACGACGGTCTGGCTCAAGAGAGGATTATGGCCATGAACGATGATGTTAACTTTATCGGCTTTCATAACGCCGAGATTTGCTTCAGATACGCATGGTTCGGGGGTGCCGAACAGGATATCGGAAATGTCGGTAGAAATGTGCATGCCGGTAAAGTCAGCAAGGGAAACTCTCAGAGCATTGAAGACAATATTTACAGGATCGGCATCAACGCCCATGTGGGTTTCATGCAACATCCCTACGACAGCTCTGTCAATTGAAGTGGGATAGATATTGCAATCATCAAATTTCTTTTTGCGGCCTTCGGTGATGTAAGAAGTCAACCAGCGGCAGGGTTCGGAAGTAATGTTTCCGAAATCATTCAAAGCAGCCAAAGCGACTTCTTCCGCCAATTCATTAACGGATTTACCTTCAGCACTGATGCCAATATTCGCTGCAACACGACGGAGTTTCTTTTCGTCTTTCACAGAATAATCGGCAAGTTCACCTTTGGCAGTGTGAAGCAATGCATACACGATTTCACGACCGTGGTCGGAGTGAGCGGATGCACCGCCGGCAGCCAATCTAGCAATGTTACGTGCAACAATGGTGTAACCATGAGCGCCGCAGATACCTTTGCTGCCAGGACCTTCCGTACCTTTTACACGGCAGGGACCTTGGATGCAAATTCTGCAGCATACGCCTTCATAACCAAAAGCGCATTGAGGTTGTTGGGCAGCATAACGGTCAAAACCGGTAATGATACCCTGATCTTTGTACTTGGCCAACATTTCCAATGCGGCCGGATCCACAGAACGCATAATGTTCTTCGGATCTTTTACCCGTTCCTTACGAGGCACTGATGGGGATAAGCTTAAGTCCGTATCTCTGAATCTGGGCATGGTTTACCTCCTTGGTAAAATTAATTTATAGTAACTTTGTAACATTGTAGCCTTAACCAATGGGGCGAACCCCTATGGAACGATGGAGAAATTAAGAATCTCCATGTCTTTTTTCGATGCTGTCAAAAATCGCATCGATTTCTCTATGAAATAATTTTGCATTTTCGCTATCGGGATCCAACTCGATTCCCATAGCTTGATCCAAAAGGTAGTCATTATAACTAATGGTGCCTAAAATATTTTCTTTGGGCAATCTCGATTCCAGGAATTTGATTTCTTCCGGTCTGCGAATCTTATTGCCAACATAATAAATGTTTTTAATTCCAATATTTTCGGCAAGACCTCTGGTCACTTTTGCGGTGTCGGTGCTGACAACTGAAGGTTCCACCACAATGATTAAACAATCGACGCCACGGGATGTCCCACGAGTCAAATGTTCAATTCCTGCCCCCATGTCTAATAATACAGCTTCTTTACGCTTAATTACAATGGAATTTATTAGGGCATTCAGGAAAGTGTTTTCCAGGCAGTAGCATCCCTCCCGCTTGACAGCGCCCATCTTGAGGAATTTGATATGATCATCCACATCAATGGAATATGTATCCAAGATATCATCAACTTCAGGGTTCAAAACATAATAGGAGCCATCGCCTTGGGTACGGTCAGTAATCAACTCGCGCATTTCAACGATGGGCTTTAAATTTTCAATTTCTTTTTCGGGAATTCCCAATACAGTTCCCAAACTCAAATCGGGATCCGCATCAATGGCAAAGACTTGGTAGCCTTTATCACGCATACGGAATGCAAGGTTTGCTGAGAGAGTTGTTTTACCAACTCCACCTTTTCCTGATACGGCAAATTTCATAGCAGCCTCCTTATATCCGTATTTCCAATATCATTATAAAATCTTACAAAGAATTTATATAGAGAAAGATATTGTTTTCTGTAAGTTTTATTGTTTTGTTATTTGGTTTAGTTGTATAAATCGCGCAACTTTATTATAAACGTTCTGTTCAAAAGATTCAATTAAAAAAATTTGATAATTGCCTATTATGAACAAAAAATTCAATAGAATCCGGATAAAAATTTTATATTCCGTCTTGACAATTTTATATTTCTATGTCCTAAATAAAAGTCTTTCATAAAATCATCGAACAGCGACCTTGCATTCAAATAATATACTTTCCCGATCCCCTTGAAATACGATCTTAATATCCCCCATCTCATCCGCAACATACCCAATGTCAAATTTTACCGATGAAAATCTAAAATGGCACGGTGCCCTGATAGCTCACTATTTATTAATAACTTTTGCTTCAGAACAAACATGGCTGCACATTTAAAAAGTGGTTAACTCTATGGTCAGGGTCAAATGGCGTATATACCTTCCCTGAACGCACAAATACAATTTTGTCTTCCACTTTACACGGATTTCGCTTTTTCTCTGGCGGCTATCTTGCTCTCCTGAGAAGACTTCTCCTACAGCCTCCAACATACCCAGGCACTTGTCCCCAACGATGAGTTTGACTCCATCCAAGTCACGGCTGCGGAACCAATAGATCCCGTCCACATAGACATACGGATATCGCCCACCTTGCAGAGGACGGTTGCGCCAATCCTCAATGTGGACATACGCCTTCTTATTCATCTCACTGACGGTGGCAGGAGACACCTTGCTGCCCCACAGTGCCTCGGTAATATCCTCTACGCGCCGGACGGAGACGCCGGCCAGGTACATCTCGATGATGGCAGTCTCGAATTGAGTTTTGAAACTTTGAGCGTAACATCCTCGGAGGCGGTAGTAAGGTTCCGGCTGTAGTGGCCACTCCGGTATCCCTGGCGCTGTTCATTGCGCTCGTATCGCACAGCCTGGGTCAGCTTCCAGCAGTTCATTGAGGGTCTCCTCTACGCTACTCGCACAAGTTCCTTGAGCTGACCCTTGATTACCTCCTCGTTAAGATGTACAATCTTCTCGGATATGGTTTGCTCTCTCCTTTCGAATGCTTGTGTCGCAACTTCATTCTACCAGAGTTCTGCAAACCATGTCTCTTTCTATTTTGCGAAATTTATTGTACCTTATCTTTTTTTCATAATCATGTGCGACTTCACCCGTTTCGAAATCAAAGGAACACAAAAAAATCGCCTCGAAATATCGAGGCGATAAAACTAAAAATCCCCAAAATTCTGAAAGAATCGGAATCAAAATTATTTCTTTTTTGCGTAATAGCAAAGTCCGCAAGCTCTGCCAGCACAAGTATAAGCATCGTGGTTCCGGGGTTCATAATTATAACATTCCCCGCCGTCTTTGGCCTTGACCTCTTTCCCCTTATAGTATGTGCACACATAAGAATCTTTGTTTTTTGTTTCCGCCATGTTCTTTTCCTCCTTTACTCATATGAGAATTTCCTCAATGGGTTTTCCTATCGTTTTTATCGAGACCCTTACAATGGGGCAAAAACGCTTGGTAAAGGAAAAAGCGGTTTGAATCCACAAACCGCTTTTTTCTGGCAGGGGTGGCTGGATTCGAACCAACGAATGACGGACCCAGAAACCGTTGCCTTGCCGCTTGGCGACACCCCTTTATCATTTGTATCCATGACTCTGCCGCGGGAATCAAGCGTTGGTCGGGACGACAGGATTCGAACCTGCGACCTCCTGATCCCAAATCAGGTGCGCTACCAAACTGCGCTACGTCCCGCGTATAATGCCCGTACTCCGCCTGATGCCCAGTACCAAGCACCACCTGATCATTTCAACGAATGATAGTATACCAAAAGTTCAAACGGTTGTCAAGAAGCAATTACAGCTCCTTGAGCTTTCTGTATGCAATATTCAGCAATGATTTATCTTGGCTGTAAGTGACTTTATCAAATGCTTCGATAATGTTATAGTAGCCGCCTTTTTTGATCTTCTTATCGTCTTCATTAATTTTATAATCAAGGGTTTCCGCTTTCATCAAAAACCAAACAATACGATTGCAAACCGGGGCATTACGTGTAATTGAGTAAAATTCATAACTTGTTTCACCAACGGCGCTTAAAATCTCAGCGTCGATTCCTGCTTCAATTTGGGCCCTTTCCACGGCAACCCCGGCAGAAGTTTTCCCATGTTTAATCACACCTTTTGGGAATACCCATTCTCCTTTTTCGTTTTGAAGCAGGAATACCTTATCCCCGCAAAAAATAATACCACCAGCACACTCTCTAAAAAGCATTTGCATTACCCCCTTCTTGCCCTTTTGCAGGCAAAGACTATTTTTGTCGAAGTTTATTAAGTTCATCCATTAAATAGTCATTCATGACTTTAATATGGGTCCCCTTCATGCCTAAAGAGCGCACTTCGATCACTCCGGCACTTTCCAGCTTGCGCAAAGCATTGACAATCACCGAACGAGTAATTCCCACTTGTTTTGCGATTTTACTGGCAACAAGAAGCCCCTCACCTTCTTCTAATTCTTGAAAAATTTGTTCCACCGCTTCCATCTCAGAATAAGAAAGTGCGTGCATCGCAACGGTAACTGCATCTCTCTGACGAGCCGTTGACTCCGCTTGTTCCGCCTGGGAACGAACAATTTCAATTCCCACAACAGTGGCACAGTATTCCGCCAAGATCAAATCCGCATCATGAAATTCACTAAGCTTGGACAATACCATGGTACCAAGACGCTCTCCACTGCCAATAATAGGAATGATAGTTGTAAACTTATTTCCCATATGGCAGATATGGCCAGGGCGGAAAGCGCATTTTCCGTTACGAGGAATATTAACTTTCGTTTCTTCCGCTTCATTCAATTCTTCATTATATGCTTGCGGAAAAACCCTCCCCTCATTCAGCAGTTCAATCATAATATCGCAAATTTTGACCTTATCCAGAGAATACCCCAGCAAGTGTCCTTCTTGACTTATGATATAGGTATTGGCGCCGATATTATGGGCAATCACCTTTGCCACATCGTCAAAATCCAATAACTCTGCCGCTTGTCTCTGAATCAACTGATTCAGCATTCTCATTTTTTCTAATAATTCTCTCATACAGCCACACTTCCTTTTTCATTTGATGTCGCGATGCATTTTCATCCGGCAAAGAACTCATCCTCTTTTTCTTATCTAATCAAAAAACTTTAACCCCTACTGATTTTTTGATCATTTTCATAAGGCTCTTCTTAAGGAAGTTCGACACAAAAATGCCTGCGAACTGGTTAGTTTATATGATAGCACAAATGATTCCACATTTCCAGTAAAATTCAGAATTATTTCACACTTTTTTAGGAAAAGATGGAATAAAAAATAATTACGAGTGCCAAATATAAAAATTCACTCAATTCTCCCATAGCGCCTTGAATATCACCGGTAATTCCGCCGAGAAATGTATTGATCCGCTGAGTTAAAAGCATCATCAAAAGAAGAGACAATGCCATGGCAGGTACCAAATATTGCCACCCGCCCAAAACGATTACTTCCAAAGCGAGGACAAAGACACCGACAAAGACCCAAGGTTTCGATACGTATTTTTGGATCATCACAGCAAGACCTTCTTTTCTGGCACAGGGAAAAAACAGCAGACAGCACAAGCAGACAAAACGGAAAAAAGTCAATCCCGTCACAATTGCCGCAACCATCATGGGCAGAGAAGCTAAAGTATCGTAAAGCAAAAACTTACCCAATAGAAGAAGACACACTCCGATGACGGAAAAAGAACCGACCCGACTGTCTTTCATAATTTCCAAAGCGCGCTCAGGGCCGCGGGAGGCAAGAATGCCGTCACACATATCCATAAAACCATCAAGATGCAACCCGCCGCTGATGACAATAGAAGTAAGCAGACCCAGAAAAGCCGCAATATGATAATACCCTGTCTTTCCTACCAGCCATATGACCAAAGCAGTTAAAACTCCCACAATCAAACCGACCACAGGGAAATAAATTGCCGAACGGGAGAAACCTTTCTCATCCCATTCACCTTTATATTTCAAAGGAAGCCGTGTCAAGAATGAAACGGCAATCCGAAATTCTTTAAACATTTGCACCCATATCCTTCTTTCGTTCCATAATGAGATGCCGATAATAAGACCCCATATGTTCCCAATCCAGTGTTTTCGTACCGAGCATTCCGTGGGAATCGTCTTCCAAACGATGAAAATCGGAACCTGCGGAAACAAAAAGTCCGAACTCTTTTGCCATGCGGATAAATTTTGTCTCCATGCCCGGATGATGTGAACTGTGGTAGACCTCAATTCCTTTGAGACCATGATCCACCAAATCTTCTAAAACTTGATAAGCTTGATCAATCCCAGGGTGGGCCAAAACCGCCGCACCTCCCGATTGAACGACTTCGTCTACAGCCTCCATGGGAGAGACATGGGATCGCGGGACATAACATTTCTTCCCCCGATTCAAATATTTGGCAAAAGCTTCACCAACATCTTTTACATACCCCTTCTCCGCCATGGCCGCAGCCACATGAGGGCGCCCCAAAGAACCGTTGCTTTGACGTTTGACTTCTTCAAAAGAAAGGAACATACCGAGGTCATTCACCTTTTGAATGATTTTGCGAACCCTTGTTATCCTCTCATCGCATAAGATTTTTAAAAATTTTTGGAAACTTTGGGAATGTATAGGGATACCAAAACCAAGAATATGAACATCTCGATTCTGCCATTCTGTGCTAATTTCCACTGCAGGTAGAATCGTAATCCCATATTCTTTTTCTGCAACAGGTATCTGATACCATCCCTCAATGGTATCGTGATCTGTCAAAGCAAAACCATCAATACCTTTTTCAACGCTGAGGGCAGCCAATTCCCGAACAGAAAGGGTACCGTCGGAATGAATGCTATGGACATGAAAATCAAAGCGCATCGCTTCCCTCCAATCGCTCCCACACGTAGCTCACGAGATTCTCACCTAAAACAGCATCAGCCTCTTGGGAAGAAAAATTCCTCTCTAACATTTGGCGGCGGAGCTGTTCCAAATCTTGTTGTCCTGTCATATCAAGGGGTAAATCTGTCCCGTCAAAATCAGAACCAAAACAGACATGATTAATCCCCATGATATTTGCAGCATGGATCACATGATCTACAATGCGATCAATACTTCCGCCATTTATATCCAAAAATCCGCGGGCGAAGGTAATCCCCAACATACCTCTGGCTTCCGCCAAATACCTCAATTGTTCGTCAGTGAGATTGCGTTTGTGGTCATAAAGTTTGCGACAGCAAGCATGGGTCACAATGGGCGGCCGCTCCAGAATTTCCATCGCGTCAAAAAAGGTCTGCTCATTCATATGAGCCAAATCGACGATGACCGGCAAAGCGTTCATGGCACGGAGTACCTTCCGTCCCAAGGGTTTCAGTCCTACATCGGTGTTAACACCGCCGCCCAAGGAGTTTTCATTGCTCCAGGTAATACCAAAGGAGCGATATCCTTTTTTGTAAAGGCGAAATAACGCTTCCGAATCCTCCGCCAACGGTTCGCTGTTTTCTATTGCCAGAAGGGAACCAACCCTTCCATTGCCGATATTTTTCAGATCTGCCCCGGTAAGCACGGGAATCAGCTTGGTTTCATATTTCTTCAGCAGAGAAGAATAGCACTCATAGGCGGCTTCATTCTCTTCTACTGCCAAAGCCGTATCTCCTTCTTCTTCCAGATACAATGCGAAAAATTGGAGATCGCAATATTGCTCCATACATTCAAAATCAATATGACTGCGACAACCGTTTTTTTCAGCAATGACAGTATCGCAATGACTGTCTGCGCGCAAAGGAAAAGAGCCTGGAACAAGCAGGCTCCTTTTATTCATAAAATTCATTCAATTTCTCCATATTTGTCCGCACCAAAACAAGGTTTTTCTCTGCGTTATAGCAAATCATCTTGCCAATTACCATAGCAGACACCCCCTTTTGATACAACTCAATAAATACTTTCTCTCTCTTTTTTGATATTCCTTCCCATTTTTCCCAAAAATCAAAAAAAATTTTACTACCGCTTCAAAAAACCAAACCGGTTTCTGAAATCATTCTATGATTCACAAAACCAAAACATACCGTTCCATTTAAATTTCTTCCGGATAAACCTGAAAAATACGGTGCATGGAAATGGCTTTATTTTGGTCATTAATTTCAACAATAATTCCGTTGATCTGCCGTTCTCCCAATGCGGGTACCATTTTTCCCCCAAGAACGCTGGTAAAACGAGAGATCGCAGCTTCTTTGTCCATACCTAAGCTGGAATCGTATGCCCCTGTCATTCCGACATCGGTAATATAAGCAGTTCCTCTAGATAAAATCCGTTCGTCAGCCGTTTGGATGTGCGTGTGGGTTCCAGCCACAACAGAAACACGACCGTCGAGAAAATGTCCCAAGCAAACCTTTTCCGAAGTAGCATCGGCATGAATATCCACAAACAAGATTTCTTCTTTCAAAGAGTGATCTTTCAGAACCGATTCCATGGTTTTAAAAGGGCAGTCAACGTTAAGATGACTGTAAACGCGGCCCAAAAGGTTAATGATGGTAATTTTTCTTCCATCTGGCAAAGGGTAAGAACGAATTCCTTTCCCCGGAGCGCTCATTGTTAGATTAAGAGGGCGTACAATATCGGCATCATCAATGAAATCAACAATCCGTTTATTATCAAATGTATGATTTCCCATGGTAAAAACATCAATGCCGCTCATGATCATGGCATCATACCCTTTTTTATTCATACCGAACCCGCCGGAAGAATTTTCTCCATTAGCAATTGTAAAATCAATTTTCTCTTCGTCCTGAATCCGACGAAGATTATTTTCCAGAACAGAACGCCCCGGACGTCCCACAATATCGCCTAAAAACAAGATGCGCATGGATTGTTCCTTTCAATAAAAGTAAAATATTTCATTGAGGATTGCTGAAAACTAAAACTTTCCCCGCCTCACGGCATACAACAATACGATTGCCAATACTTTTCTCATCAAACGTAATTCGCTTGGTTTCCACAACGGATTCCACTACATTGCCATGCTCATACCAGTCACCGCCAAGCGGATCCTCATGTTCAACGCATTCCATTACCAGATGTTCATTGAATTCAGTGCGATAGAGTTCCACCAGAAAAGAAATTTCTTCCCTCGTTATGGTCTGTATATCCCGTTTCACTTCAATCACCGCATGGTCTCCCAAGGAATGAACATTGACTTGGTAACGATAAGGTGTCGTTTTTTTCATACGGTGATATTGGGCCAAAGCCATATCGATTCTTACCAGACCAAAATCCAATGCTTTGCGCTCGGATGTGCCGATTTTTTTCAGAATGAAGGTAAAAAAGAGGTCCTGACTGTCTTTATCAAATTTAATGGTTCCCACTTCTGGAAAACATATCAAAATGGAGACGAAAAGATTGACATAATCTGCCAATTCCTCGTTGTTTTGATACCTCATAAAATCACATCCTTTCGTACAATCGCTAATTATGACGCCAAAATCCGAACTGTAAATCTATAAAATAACATATGATATTTTGGCCGATCATATTTAACCGAGAGACTGTCTATACAATATTCTTACTCTCAGACATCTTATGCAACACGACAATAGTGGAAGAAAGCGTGTCATCAATGGTCAAGACCGGCAAAATAATTCTGCCGGTCCCGTTTTCTGATTATTTTGCGTAATCTACCGCTCTCGTTTCGCGGATTACAACCACTTTGATTTGACCGGGATATTCCATTTCCGTGGAAATGCGTTTCACGATATCCCGAGCCAAACTATATGCCATAACGTCATCAATCTTATCGGGTTTTACCATAATACGGACTTCTCGACCGGCTTGAATGGCAAAACTCTTTTCTACGCCGCTAAAGGAATCGGCAATTTCTTCCAGCTGTTCCAAACGTTTGATATATGTTTCCAAAGTTTCCCGCCGTGCGCCGGGACGCGCCGCCGAAATGGCATCAGCTGCCTGAACCAAAACGGCCTCGATCGTCAGGGGATCCGTATCCCCATGGTGTGCGGCAATGGCATTGACAATCACTTTGCTCTCACCATATTTTTTCGCCATATCCGCTCCCAAAAATGCATGCTGACCTTCCATTTCACGGTCAACGGCTTTTCCTAAATCATGGAGGAGACCAGCACGTTTTGCCATGGTGGAATCCAGCCCCAATTCACTGGCCATCACACCGGAAAGCTGGGCAACTTCCACTGAGTGTTTCAAAACGTTTTGACCATAACTGGTACGATAACGAAGACGCCCCAGCAATTTAATCAGCTCAGGATGCAAACCGTGAACCCCCACGCTGAAGGTGGCTTGCTCCCCTTCCTCCTTAATTCTCTGATCAACTTCACGCTGGGCCTTTTCTACCATTTCTTCAATACGGGCAGGATGAATTCGACCATCTTGAATCAGTTTTTCCAAAGCAATGCGGGCAATTTCCCGGCGTACCGGATCAAAGCCCGAGATAATGACGGCTTCCGGTGTATCGTCTATAATCAAATCAATGCCTGTCAGCGTTTCCAGGGTACGAATGTTTCTTCCCTCACGTCCGATGATACGTCCCTTCATCTCATCGTTGGGTAAGGCTACCACGGAGACGGTAGTTTCCGAAACATGATCGGCCGCCACCCGCTGGATGGCTTGGGCCACAATTTCACGGGCATTTTTTTCAGCGTTTTCTTTGGCCTCCGTTTCGATTTCTTTCGTCATTAACGCAGCATCATATCTGACTTTTTCTTCCACATCACTGAGTAAAACCTGTTTTGCTTCTTCCGTGGAAAGACCGCTGATACGTTCCAATTCTGCCTGTTGTTCCTGTTGGAGTTTTTCAATATTTTCCAGCTGCGCGTCGATCTCACGTTCTTTGCGATTTAATTTGTTTTCTTTATGCTCAACGTTTTCAAGTTTTTTATCGAGATTTTCTTCCTTTTGAAGCAAACGGCGTTCCATACGGTTCACTTCGTTTCTTCTTTCCTTAACCTCTTTTTCGCCCTCATTTTTCATTTTGAGGACTTCCTCTTTGGCTTCTACCAACGCTTCTCTTTTCTTTGAATCTGCTTCTTTATAAGCATCTTCCAAAATCTTTTTTGATGCTTCTTCCGCGGAAGAGATCTTTGCCTCCGCAATTTTTTTTCTGACAATGTAACCGATAAAAAAGGCAATTACGGCTGCAATAACAATGCCGATGACAAATAACAGCCAATTATTCGCAAACATACTATAATTCTACACCTCCATAAAAAAAGTAAAAGTCAAGATAAACTTGACTTTTTCGCTGTTTCGGCCTTAAATGTGATACTATTTTCATAAATCGAGACAGGGGTTTCCCTTCTTATCCCTCATATATTGCTTATAACATGTTTATGAATCCAATGGTCAACATATACCAATATATATCAATTATATATCAATGGAATATTTCCCTATATCACGAAAGCTGAAAATCAGCTGAAAAAATACTATTTATAGTTTAATAAGTTTTCACAATAATGTCAAGATAATCTTTCCGTATCGTCACAATGTTTTTCTATTGCAGCAAAAATATTGCTGCGGGAAAACCCCCGGTTGGCCAAACGCATAAAATATTTTCCGCGATTATCTTGATTCAGGGGAGCAGATCGCCCCCATTTTTCCAAAAGTTCCGAAATGATCTGTTGCTCTTCTTCATCGGTATAAAGGTCATCGAGATCGTCAAGATCACAAATTCCCGATTGTTCCAGCTCGCGGCGGACAAAAGCGCGGCCTTTCACATTATTGCGTTTGCGGCGTTCGATCAACTCTTCCTTAAATTGACTGTCGTTAAGATATCCCCAGTCAAGCAAAGTGTCGATTGTATCTGTAATCACAGATTCTTCGAATCCACGCTTTTTCAGTGCCATCGTCATATCTTTAACACTTCGTCCTTTGTATCCCAAAAGCCAAAGGCTGTATTTGACCGGATTTGGCAGTCTCCCGTGATGATTCTTCATCCTTCATGAACCGTATCATCGTCATCGCCAAACGAAGATAAATCTTGGTTCTTCACTTGCGCCATGACCTGTTCTTCAATTTCGCGATACATCTCAGGATGATCTTTTAAGTACTGTTTGGCATTTTCGCGGCCTTGGCCAATACGTTCTTCTTTATAAGAGAACCAGGCACCGCTTTTTTTGATTAAATCCAAGCTAACGGCAACATCCAAAAGACTGCCTGTTTTTGACGCGCCTTCGCCGTAAACAATATCGAATTCCGCTACTTTAAAAGGAGGTGCTACTTTATTTTTTACAATCTTGGCTTTGGTGCGATTACCTACAATATCAGAACCAACCTTAATGGGTTCCCCTTTGCGGATATCAATGCGTAGGGAAGAGTAAAATTTCAAAGCTCTGCCGCCGGTGGTAGTTTCGGGGTTGCCGTAGATTACACCGATTTTATCGCGGATCTGGTTGATAAAAATTGCCGTAGTTTGGGTCTTGCCAATAATGGCGGTAAGTTTTCGCAGCGCTTGAGACATCAAGCGGGCGTGAACCCCCATATGACTGTCGCCCATCTCACCTTCCAACTCGGCACGGGGCACTAACGCCGCAACAGAGTCAATGACGATGATATCCACGGAATTGCTGCGAACCAAAGCTTCAGCAATTTCCAGGGCCTGCTCACCCATATCTGGTTGTGAAATTAAAAGTTCGTTAATATCAACGCCCAGTTTCGACGCGTACTGAGGATCCAAAGCATGTTCCGCATCGATAAAAGCGGCAGTACCGCCCATTTTCTGGGCTTCTGCCACAATATGCAGAGCTACCGTGGTTTTCCCAGAGGATTCAGGACCATAGATTTCAATAATTCTACCCCGAGGGACTCCGCCGACCCCCAAAGCGATATCCAGGGAAAGAATTCCTGTGGGTATCACATCAATATTCATCTTGGCAGCATCACCCAGCCGCATGATGGAACCTTTCCCAAATTGTTTCTCAATCTGCGCCATAGCAGCAGCCAAAGCTTCCTCTTTGTTATTTTTATCTTGGTCTTTGCCTTTATTTCGGTCTTTATCCATCATCATAGTTTTCTCCATTCTTTCGTTATTTATTTCCAGCGGTAAAGGAAAAACGTTCCAATTCCGTATAAATCGGTGTACCGTACGATAGATCGCTCTTCATCAGGGAAAAAGAAGTAACCTCCATTTCTCCCATCATGATTGAAGGTTCTGCGAAAAATTGTTTCAAAAAAACTTCCAGATCAATGTCTTCGAACTTTACCCGTCCGATGGTGAGATGGGGAGAAAAAGGTTTTCCGTCACCCACTGCGACGGATGTTTTTACCTGTTCTGCCAAGGCCATCAAGGCAGGCTGACGGTCCATCCCCAACCATAAAACACGGGGCGTATGCTTCTTAGGGAAAGCGCCGGTACCTTTAATCCGCAAGGGAAAAGATTCCACGGTTTCGGCAATTCTGCGCATTTCTAAAGATATTTCATGTTGCTTTTTTCCGTCAATTTCCCCCAAAAATTCCAAGGTGATATGGAGATTCTCAGCAGGTACCAATTTTACACCCCGGGTGCGGGGAAGGGACTTTATAAAATCAGTGATACGAGCCCGTATTTCCTCCGACAATTGAATAGCCAAAAAACTTCGCATATCAATCTTTTCCCTCCATGGCAGCGAGAATCATTTCATAGGCGTGATCTCTGCTTTGCCTACGAATTTCTATCCGGTCTCCCCGAAAGACGCAACGATCCACTGCGATCTGACCGTGATGTTTTAAGCCAAAATAAACGAGTCCCACCGGTTTCTCCTCGCTTCCACCGCCGGGGCCGGCAATGCCGGTAATCGAAACGGCAAAATCGGCACCTGAAAGCTTTTCAAGGCCTTCTGCCATTTCCGCTGCGGTTTCCGCGCTAACAGCGCCGTAGGTAACCAGCGTCTCATGGGACACTCCTAAAAGTTTCTCCTTCGCCTCGTTGCTATAAGTTACTACGCCGCAACCAAAGCAAGCTGAGATTCCGGGTAAATCCGTGAAACCTGCCGCAACCATACCACCGGTGCAGGATTCTGCTGTAGCCACAGTAAGACCATGTTTGATGAGGTAGTCTGCGATTCGTTTTACCTGGCTCATCCTTGAAACATCCCTTTTCTGATGCATCCCATAAAATAGTCGCTTCCCGACAGTACCGTAAAAGCCACGGAAATCCAGATCAACAACGTACCGAGCCAAAGCGGGAAAAATGTCAATGTTGTGGAAAGCATCACATAAGTAACAGCGACAATTTGGCTCACTGTTTTTAATTTGCCGAAATAGGATGCGGCAATTACAACGCCGTGATCTGCGGCAATGGCACGTAGCCCCGTTACCATCAATTCTCTGGCAATGATCAGAATCACGGCAACGGCGCCCACCATTTCCATGGAATGGAGACAGACCAATGTCGCGATAATTAATAATTTATCGGCCAATGGATCGAGAAATTTACCTAAAGTCGTCACCAGCCCCAAAGACCGGGCATAATGACCGTCCAAACCATCGGTGGCGGCAGCCAGTACGAAAAGAATGGTTGCGATCATATTTCCGCCTGGAATAGGCAAGAGTAGGAAAAGCATAACCAAAGGGATCATGCAAATCCGAATCAAGGTAATGGTATTGGGCAAATTGAGTCCAAATGGCATTTTCATTTCTTCTAACTTTTTCATAAAATTTCCCCCATTAAATCATATACATCCGTTGCAGTGACAATTGCCTGCACAACATCACCCGGCAACAAAATATCGCCCTTTTCCTTGGGTTTCAGATAAATCATACCGTCCACATCGGGCGCTTGAAAAGAAGTGCGACCGTAATAGCAATGAGAATCATTGTCGCCGGTCTCCCCTTCTACTAGGACCGTCACCGTCTTTCCAACCCATTTTTCTAAATGGTTGGCCGAGCAACGGGACAAAAGAGACATAGCATAGTCATAACGGGCCATCTTCACGTCTTCAGGCACTTGGTGCTCCATTTCCGCAGCGGGAGTATCTTCCTCTTGAGAATACGGGAAAATTCCAACCCAGTCAAGAGCCGCATACTCCAAAAATTCACATAATTTCTGAAAATTTTCTTCCGTCTCGCCAGGAAATCCCACAATAAAAGTACTTCGTATTACAAAATCTTCGTCAATAGAGTGAATTTGAGAGAGTAACTCCATTAATCCCTCGCGCCGTTCCGGACGTCCCATCGCATTCAGAATACGGTCTTCCGAATGCTGCATGGGAATATCGAGATACGTACAAATTTTTTCTTCCTGGGCGATCAAACGAAGCAATGCTTCGTCAATGCGAGCAGGATAACTATAAAGAACTCGGATCCACATGATATTTTCTTTTACCAGTGATTCCAACAGTTCCTTTAACATAGGCCGCCCATAGAGATCTTTGCCGTAAACAGTGGTGTCCTGGGCAAGCAGAATAATTTCCTTGACACCGTTTTGAGTGAGTCCTCGCACTTCCGCCAAGATTTCCTCCATAGAACGGCTGACATAAGGCCCCCTTAGCTGAGGAATGGTGCAAAAAGTACAATGATTATTACACCCCTCAGCAATTTTGACGTAAGCCCAATGATGGGGAGTCGTAAGACAGCGACGATAAGACACATCCGCTCCGACAGGTTCACGATAGCAACAATGCAACATTGCCGTGAGGCGCTGCCCAATGGTTTCAAAATCCAAAGTACCCAGCCAGAGATCCACTTCCGGGATTTCTCGTGCCAAATCACTTTTATATTTTTGCACAAGGCACCCCGTCACCACCAAAACTTTACAGTTCTTTTGTTTCAAGGCCGCATATTCAAGGATCGTGTCAATGCTTTCTTTTTTGGCTGACTCAATAAATCCGCACGTGTTGATCACAATCACGTCAGCCTGTTCAAAATCATCAGTAAGAAGAAAGGATTGATCTTTTAAAATCGCCAGGATGCGCTCACTGTCTACCAGATTTTTAGCGCAGCCCAAGCTGCATAATGCAACATGATAATTCATGGGAACTCCTTATATCCAAGTTCTGGTACCGAGAAACGCTACCAAAGCCAGGACTAACGTAACAATGATAATGCCGAACATATAACGGCGGTTATTTCTGGAATGACGGTTTTCCTCTTCCCAATGCTTACGCCGGGCATCAATGCGCTCTTCCGGATTGAGAAGCTGTGTTTCCAAACCGTCTTGCATGGGTACATATTCCTCATACCCTATCTCCGCGCTGATCTCATCGGCGATCCGCTTGGGATTTAATCCCAAAAACCGCGCGTAGGATTTGGCATATCCCACAATGAAAGTTTTACCGGGAAATTCATCGTAATCCTCATCTTCCAACGCATAAATATAACGTACATCAATGTTCAGTGCATCGGCAGCTTCACCCAGAGTAAACCCTTGTTCCATTCTGGCTTGTTGAAAGCGCATTCCGATTCTTCCCATCGAGTCACCTCCAAAATAAGTACATGCAAAGAATCATTCATATTTTTTAAATATCCAATGCGTCCTGTTGCTCTTCAGGGGGAGCAAATTGCGTTTCCAAATATTCCATGGAAATCAGAACCGCCCGAGGGCGAGCACCGTCAGCAGGCCCTACCACGCCTTTGGTCTGCAATTCCTCGATGAGTCTCGCCGCGCGGTTATAGCCGATGCGGAATCGCCGCTGCAGCATAGAAGTGGAGGCCTGTCCTGCATTGATCACAGCTTTGGCCGCTTCATAAAAGAGCACATCGCCTTCATCCTCCTGTTTGCGTGAGGATTCCACCGCTTGCGCCACACCTTCCACATAATCGGGAGAACTGAGACGCTTGCAGTGTTCCACGATGGGGGCGATCAATTTCTCATCCAAAAAGGCTCCTTGAACGCGTAACGGCTTCGCCATCCCCACAGGTGCATAAAGCATATCGCCTTTTCCCATAAGTTTTTCCGCACCGCCCATGTCGAGAATGGTGCGAGAATCTGTCTGCGATGAGACAGAAAGAGCGATTCGGGAGGGCATATTGGCTTTGATTAATCCGGTGATGACATCTACTGAAGGACGCTGGGTGGCCACCACCAAATGAATCCCTGCCGCTCGAGCTTTTTGGGCCAAACGGCAGATGGCGTCTTCCACATCTTTGGCCGCAACCATCATCAAATCGGCCAATTCATCGATAAATACGACGATTTGAGGCATTTTTTCGCCGTCGTCCCCCACCAAAGCATTGTATCCTTCAATATTGCGAACGCGATTTTGATTTAATAACGTGTAGCGATTTTCCATTTCCCGTAAAACCCATTTTAGAGAACCAGCGGCTTTCTTGGGATCCGTTACCACCGGTGTAATCAAATGAGGAAGCCCTTCATAAATGACGAATTCCACCTGTTTGGGATCGATCATAATGAATTTCACTTCATCGGGTGTAGCCTTAAACAGTATGCTGCAAATAATGCTGTTAACACAAACACTTTTCCCGGAACCTGTGGTACCGGCGATGAGCAAATGAGGCATCTCTGCCAAATCACCTATGACGGGCCGCCCTGTAATATCCTTCCCAAAAGCGCAGGATAATTTTGAAGGACGAGAAAAGAAATCGGAGTTTTCAATAATATCGCGGAATTGAACCATGACCTTTTCACGGCGAGGTACTTCGATTCCGATCACCCCTTTTCCGGGCACCGGGGCTTCCATGCGTACATCGGCGGCGGCCAGTTGCAGGGCAATATCGTCGGCAAGATTCACAATCTTACTTACTTTCACACCGGGACCAGGTTGCACTTCAAAGCGAGTTAAAGACGGTCCAAAGGTCACATCGGTCACCCTGGCCTTCACACCGAAACTGGCCAAAGTTCGCTCCAACTTTGCCACACTGCTGTTGGCGGCTTGAGCTAAATTCCCCCGATCCGATGCGGTAACTTTCGGCAATAATGAAGTTGACGGTAAGTGATATTCTGGAGTTTCATTTACCGCTGCATCTGATTTCGAGGCTTCTTCATGATCTGCTTCCGCAGGAGGCTCCTCAGAAAATGAAAGCGAGGGTTCTTCTCCAACGGCAACCAGGGATTCCTCGGCTCCTTCGTCCAAGAAATCAGGATCAATGGTTTCAAAAGTTGCAAGACTATGATCCAGTTCCTCTTCGTCATCGTCCATAATGCGGCCATTATGTTTTTCCAGTGCATCTTCCTTTATTGGCAGGGGGGGCTCTCCCCCGGACAAATGGGTATAGAAAGAATCCACGGCAACGGGGTCGGTAGCATATTCATATAAATTTCCCTCAAAATCTACATCCAACAGTTTATCTGCGTCTTCGGTATTTCTGCTACCTGCAGTCCTTTGCTTTTCCTTGACGGTTTTTCCGGCAAATAATTGTGCCAAACGGCGGAATAATCCCGGTTTCTGAGAATCGGCAATTTTCTTTTGCGAAAGCGTTTTGGAAGTGTTTTTATCAGCGCTATAATCGAGAATTTCTTCTTCCCGTCCATCGGACTGATTGTTTTCAACGGCAAGTTTTGCCTGTTCCATCCGGGCTTTCTTATCGCTGTATTCTTGCTTTTTCTTAGAAATCACCTCTCCCGAAGCATTGCGGATTCGGGCGATCAAAGCAAACAAAGACAGCCCTGTAACAGCTACGAAAGAAACTAAAATCACCAGCAGAAGAATGATCACAGAAACAGTTTCTCCACAAGCCAAAAGCATACCGTAAGAGATGATTCCACCAACAATGCCTCCCATATTTCCACTGGCAGCCAGAGACATAAAGTCCCCAAAAGCAAGGAGTGTCTGATCAATATTGAAAAATGTCGTCAGCGCCAAAAACAACACCGTGGAGGCGACAAGGCAGCGACCAAAAGGAAAATCTTCTTTTTGGCGGTTCCACTTCAAAAAAGCCAAATAAAAAAGGAAAAAGACAAGGACAAAGCGACCTTTGCCAAAAAGCATGGCAAAAGCTTTGGAAATGTAAAAACATAAAAAACCCGCACCGCTTGGAGTTTCCGTTGGGGAAAACATCAGAAAAATGACAAACAGAACAAGGGCAAATCCACAATAAAGAATCGTCGCAACCTCTCGGCTGATGGGATCACGTGTTTTAGCCGTACTGTCTTTTCCTTTCACCGATGTTTTAGTGCTTTTCCCTTTGGACGGTGATTTTTTTCTTTTTGCCGCCACAGAGCCATTGGCCTGTTTCGATTTTAATGTTTTTGTTGTTTTTGTCATCACAAAACCTCTAAAACAGTTTTTTCATAATTTCATAAACTAAAAATTGCTGCAAAAATTTAAGAACAGAACTCAAAAAATACCTAACTTAATTTAAATTCTATGTTTCTCATTTTTTCCCTGCCTGTTTTGGGTATTTTTTTTCCATTCTACGGAATAATAAAAACAAAACATCGGGAGGTCATTGCTAAATTATGTGGAAAAAAGAACAGAAAAATGATGTCGAAGAAGAAAAAAACGACAGTTCAAATGATAAAGATACGGAATTACGAACCATTACAGAATTAGGACAGATTTCTCTTCCGGATTTTAAAAGTGACATTCATGTCATTAATATCATCGGCCAAATTGAGGGTCATATGGTTATGGCACCTCAGAACAAAACAACCCGCTATGAGCACATTATGCCTCAGTTAGTCGCGGCGGAGCAGGCCGATGATATCAAAGGCGTCTTGTTTCTTTTAAATACTGTCGGTGGCGATGTTGAAGCGGGACTCGCTATCGCAGAAATGATCAGTACCATGTCGAAACCTACAGTTTCCTTGGTCTTAGGCGGTGGACATAGCATCGGTGCTCCCATTGCCGTCGCTGCGCAGTATTCCTTTATCGCCCCTACCGCTACGATGACGCTGCATCCCATCCGCTTGACGGGTCTAATTATCGGCGTCCAACAAAGCTTTAATTATTTCCAAAAGATGCAGGACCGAGTAATTCATTTCATTGTAAATAACTCTTCCATCAGTGAAGCAAATCTAAGAGAACTGATGATGAAGACAGGAGAATTGGCCCAAGACATTGGGACCATCGTCATTGGCAAAGATGCAGTAAACGAGGGACTCATTGATGCGGTAGGAGGGCTGGGAGACGCAATGGCAAAACTGCGGGAGCTCATTGACCTTCATGAACAAAGCCAACCAATCGATCACAAGGCGGTGAACGGAAATGTTATGGACCATCATGCCTGAAGATATTGTAATGGCGAACAGCGATAAAATAAAAAATCTTCAGGAAGTAACATATAAAAATAGAAAAATCATGGGTTATCCTGTAGGACAAGGAAAAATGTGTATTGTTCGTATCATCAGTTCCAACCCCAAAGATTTTTTGGACCATAGGTTGCAGCCGGGTAATATCGTTGATATTGGCCCCTTTTCATAATTGTTAAATCAAAACATTTTTTCACAAAATCACCGGATTTTATAACGAAGTGTAAAATTCTGATAAAACTTTGTAGAAATTTGCAGCTTTTCATGTTATAATCGAAGGTGGTTTTTTTATGGAGGTGTTGATTCTTCAATCCTCCATAACTGTTAAAATGTTCCTCAATCAAAGGGAGTACATATGAACTTATTTCAAACAATCATTTTTGGTGCCTTGAGTGGTTTTTTTCATTTAACTCCCCTCTCATGGTTTGGCCATTTATCAATCATTCAATACTTTTGGGGCGATTTTAATGCCAGCGCCGCATTGCTCACCTTAATTGACGTCGCATTACTTTTGGCGATTGTCATCTATTTTTATAAAGATCTATGGCGACTGATACGCCACCCCAGGCAGCGCTATACCTTTATTGCACTTTGCGCCGCCTTGGCAGGCGTGGTAGTGGGAATCTTTTTCCACAACATTTCCCAAGGTTTGATGGTATATCCTTGGCTCTCAGTCGCATTTCTTGCCGTAACAGCAGCGGTTATTTGGTTTACCGGTAATTACCATGGAAAAAAACGTGCCATTGATCTTTCTATTCCTGAGTCTTTCATCATCGGATTGTTGGGAATGCTTTGTCTCCTTCCCGGGATGTCTTTTCCGGCAATTATCCTTTTCCTGGTCATGAGCCGCGGCGTGAGCAAACAGTCAGCAATAAAATTCACTTACATTATCATGGTACCCATTTTATTGGGAATGACGTTGGGGAACTGGTATGATACCTTATTTTTAACAGGAACATTTACCGTGGGAATTCCGGAAGGTATTGCCGCAATGGCTGCCGGTTTAACAGGCTTTGTCGGCATCCATCTGACGAAAACACTAATTGAGAAAAGAAAATACCATCGTTTTGCAATCTACTGCGCGGTAGTCATTCTTTTAACGGCAGGGGCTCTGCTTTTGGGAATGTAATCTGATTTCCATTTCATAAAGTGATAGTCATGACCACCCGTGACAACGGGTGGCATGACCAAGCCCTAAAAGGGCATAATACAGGCTGAGCCTAAAGGCTCATTGAACGATTTGCCAACCGCATAGTTTCCACAGGCCGCCGCTAAAGCGGCCTGTTTTTATGCCTTGGTATTCTTGTCACCCGTAAACGGGTCTATGTATTCCTTGAGCGTCATCTGGTCTGATGCTATGTCTTCTTGTAGTTGATTACGGATATATTCTGCGATTGCTTTCTTATTTCGTCCCACCGTATCGACATAATATCCTTTGCACCAGAATTGCCTGTTGCCATACTTGTACTTTAAATTCGCATGCCTGTCGAATATC
>CAJFVQ010000052.1 GCA_904420535.1 Candidatus Cryptoclostridium obscurum | reverse complement strand
TTTTCCACAGCCTTTAAAAATTGTTTAACGGTAGGAGAGGGATTGGGCGAATGAAGCAGTCCAAAAGGGATTGTATAGTCCCATTCCACCGGTAAAATTTTAAGCAATGGGTGAACGTATCGCCAATTCTCGATGGCCATTAACACGCAATTATTGTTTTCGCATTGGTTAAATGCTGCAACGTCGTAAAAATCAAAATCCACGATGTGGATTTGAGGATGGTTTTTCCAAAGGTCATCCCGAAGCAGATCTACGTAATGACTCCAGTCTCGGCGCATGAGCATTAGGTTTTCTCCGTAAAGATCTTGTAATGCAAGACTTTCCTTTTCTGCCAGTCGATGATGGATCGAGACGGCGCAGCGGATCGGTTCCCTCGAGATCTCCAATCCCGCGCATTGACGCAGGTGCAGCATGGTTTCATCAAAAATTCCTGCAACAACGTCGATATTTTGTCCAAGATTTCCCAAAATCTCTCTGGCATTTTCTGGAGTGTTTTCAAAGGGGATCAGCTGAAATTTGATATCAGGGCAAGATTCTTGCACTTTGGGCCAAAGATCTACCAGCACCTGAGCAGGGGTCATAGGAGATGTCCCAATACGGATCAGGTTTTCCCCCTCCTGCATGGCATTTTTTGCTCGCGTGACAGAGTCTTTACAATATTGAATCATGTATTTTGAGTCTTGATACAGAGATTGACCTGCTTTTGTTAAAATCAGTCCTCGGTGGGTGCGGATGAATAGTTGAAGTTCTAACTTTTCTTCCAGTAGATTGATTTGTTTAATCACTGCTGGCGGACTGATAAATAGCTTTTCCGCTGCTTTGTTAAAACTACCCGAATCGGCTACGGAAAGAAATGTTTCTAATTGCGGATTATACATTGTAATCACCGTCCATCCTATGGAAACGAAAGGTTCTGTGTTTCATGTCTCCTATATTCCATTATCTGAAGGTATGATTGAAATAGACTTCTTTTGAAATCAATAGAACTTTATATCGTTATTATATACGAAAAAACGAATAAAATCAAACTTATAATGTAATATGACCGAAAATAATTCAGATTTTGGATTTCATTGGTTTGGTCTTCCATACAAAACTTTTATTGTAAGCTGTTTCAGTACTTTCCAATTAATTTTTTTATATTTGGATAATTTTTAGGTTTTATGAGGAAAAGAGCTTTATGTGATTAACTCATTCTTTTGTATAAAGTCACTGTCTTTTTTGTCAATAGTCAGCAACTGTTTTACCGAGTCTAATGTTTTGGATTAGTTTTATATATTCATTATTTAGGAATATGGTACTCATAGTTATAAAATCAAGGTTTGTTATATAGACACCCATTATTTTAATAAAAAAACTTTAACAGATTTTATTTAATTTTTTTATTAAATTGCTTGCATATCAATAAGAAAAAATGTAGAATATTAGTACTTATTGAAATATATGGTCTAAATAGGAAATCAAAGGAGAAAACCATGAAAAAGAAACGAGTACAAAAAATCATTGCTTGGATTGTCACTTTTGCTTTTACTTTTCAGGCGATACCTCTGATGGCCATTGCCGCGCCGATTCCCGGGATTCAGCCCTCGGAGGCGGACCTCGCTGCTAATGTGGAAGAAGACGTCTTCATGCAAGAGATCATAGAAGATGAGTCGCTGTCAGATGATAAGGAACAGGAGGAAATCAATGATCCACTTCTGTCTATACCTTCTGACAAAACATCAGAAGATGATAAAGCATCGGAAAATGATGAAACGTTTGTTTTGAGCGACGTAATGCCCGGGATTGAATCCGATACGGATCGAAACATCGATGGTGAGTTGGAGGATCTGCGAGAACCTTCGGTAAAATATTTTTTGAATGATGATAATACCGTCACTGCTTCTACATATCCTTGGGTTGTTCATTACGAAAATTCTGAGGGGGAATTGGTCGATATTGACAATACCATGGAAAGTTCTGAAGACAGTGAATTAGGAGAAGTTCTGGAAAACAAAGACAACAGCATTGAAATTAAATTTTCTAAAAAGGCAAAAGAAAAGAATATGGTCAAGCTTACTTATGAAGGCCATAAAATTTTTTGGGGGATGGTAAGCGCCAATAAGAATAAAAATATAAAGGATCAAACACAACGCAGGTTTAATTTGACGAATGATCCCCAATATTTGAACAATATTTCTTCTACAGTAACTTATGGAGAAATTCGCCCCAATGTGGATCTATATTACGACGTGATTGGTATGTCTTTGAAAGAGCGAATTGTATTAAAATCGGCTGAAGCGGAACGAAATTTTACTTTTCAATTCTCTACCAAAGATTTAACCATGTCTAAGGATGAAGATAGAATACTTTTTCGGTCTCTCGATGGCACGGAAGTTTTTTGTATGGACCCGTTGATGATGTATGATGCTCTGGGCAATGAAAGTCCTGCAATTGATATCACATTGGAATGTACGAAAGATAATCAGAACAACCATGAATATTTATTGACGATCACTCCTTCCGACCAATGGCTTGATAATCCGGAACGTGTTTTTCCCGTTACCATAGATCCCAGTATTCAAACGACTCAAAATCCCAGTAGTGTAATGGATACTTATATTAGTTCGGGTTCGCCTAACTACAGCAGTTACTATAACTGGGGATGGTTTAAAGTCGGCACCAATGGTTCTACTGTGAATAAAGCATTGATTTATTTTCATTTGCCGGAAGCGATTAAATTTTCGGATCGCGTGATTCATGCAGAGCTCTATGCTGCACCATATTTGGGAGAAAATTCTTCTTTATTTACGCAGTTGGAATCGTCTAAAGGGGCCCCCATTATGGAAGCTCATGAGATTACGAGTACTTGGAGCGATACGACAGTAAGCTGGAATCACTGCCCTACAATTAATACTGAGATCCTCGATTATGATTTTCCATGTACCAAAGATGGAGCGAATGCCAATAATCGGTGGTATACATGGGATATTTCCCAATTGGTAGATAAGTGGCATACTGAAGGAAATAATTATGGAATCATGCTGAAATATCCCGATGGATATTCTCAAAATTCGGCAGTGGCCTCTTTTATCTCTGCCAATGGTTCTCCCACAGCAAATCGGCCGATGTTGAACATTACTTTTTTAAGTATGATTGGTTTAGAAGATTACTGGACCTATCATTCACAAGATGCAGGATTGGCGGGCAGTGGATATATTAATGATTTTACCGGTGCACTTACTACGGTATTCAATGATGTTGAACTTGACAGTGAACGGTTGCCTATGACCATCAGTCACGTCTACAGAAGTTATAAAGGTGGGGAGAAAGAGTCAACTTTAAATGTTGGACAGGGCTTTAAACTCAGTATTCAAGAGTCCGTTAAAAAGGTAACTCTTCAAAATAAAACAAAATATCTTTATGTTGATGGAGATGGAACGGAGCACTACTTTGAGAAAAACAATAACGATTGGGTCGATGATTCCGGTTTGGATCTTAAATTAACAATTGGTACATCGGAATATACGATTACAGATAAAAAAGATAACAAACGTGTTTTTTCCGTCAGCCAAGGATATCTGTTGAAAATTATTGATAATCATGGCAATACCACTCAATTGAATTATGAAAATCATAAACTAAAATCCATCAGTGATGCCAGTGGTCGCACTGTACAGTTTAAAACGGATAGTAACGATACACTTACGGAAATGGTTCTTCCCGATGGACGAAGCATCTATTATGAATATACAAATGTGGGGAATGGCTATGATTGCTGTTTGTCCAAAGTAACTTTTCCCGGTGGAAATGTGGTAGATGGGGGCGGGAGCAGCGGCACAAACGACGCACAATTTTTGTACAATTCCAATGAATCTTTAACGGATCTGATCGATGGTACAAAAGATATGGGAATCCATTATGATTATACTTTTGTTAATAATAAGTATCGTCGCGTTAATGGGTACAGCGTAAGGTCCTATCTCGCAAGTACTGACAGCTCAGATCTGATTACCAGTCAATACACCATTGAGTATAAGCCGTACCACAATACCTTTCGAGAGATCCTTCCAAATGCAGGACGTTCGGAAATTTATAAATTCAATCATATGGGTCAAACCATTTCTGCGCAAGACCAGGATGGTAATGCCATCTTCTGTGCGATGGGCATGTCCGGCGGTGCAAAAAATAAGGTTACTTTTGCCTCAAAAACTCAAAAAACTATTACCAACTTTTTATGGAACCATAGTTTTGAAAGTGGCATGACGAACTATACAGATTATGGTAAGATTGCCAATGTCAAAGATTCTTCTGCAAAATCTTTCGTTGGGTCAAAATCTTTGGAAGTGTCTATCTCTTCCGGTGATGTGGAATCCGGTGCCAAACAAACGGTTACAGTGCCTGGCGGCAAGGTTTACACCTTTTCGGCCTACGTGAATACTACCGTCTCCGGTGGTGCTTTCTTAAAATTAGAAGGCGGCGGGTCTACTTCCATTGAAGAGGATATTGAGCATAATGATGGTTTTAAACGCTTTGAAACAACCATTGATTTGACAAATATATCTTCTTCCGTACAGATTACGGCAACGGTTGGGCTAAAGAACGTCAGCGGTAAAGCCTATTTTGATTGTCTCCAGTTGGAAGAAGGGCAATGTGCCAATCGATATAACATGATTGAAAACGGAGGTTTCGAGGCAGATGAGGGACTCCCTGGTTATGCTCATAGTAAGCATTGGTCGCAAACAAATGCCGGCATTAAGGCAGACCATTTATGGGATGGTTACGTTGGGGAAGATAAAAATAGTGGTAGTTTAGCCTATCACATGTCTGGCTCCCCCAAATATACTAAAAAGCTTTCTCAAACGATTCCGGTCAACGGTAAAAAAGGAGAGGGACTTGTTTTCGGCACATGGGTAAAAACCAATGGCCTGCCCAATAAAGATACCAATGAGGATGGCAGTAAACAAAGTGTCGGTATGACTTTGGAGCTTATCACGGCCTCTGGTACTTCTCAATATGCCAATGTTTTAATTTCACCCACCAGTGATGAATGGGTTTATATCTGCAAAAATATGATTGCCAATAGTGACTTTACTTCCGTAAAGATTCATTTGAAGGTCAACTACAATGCAAATACAACGTTTTTTGATGATGTGCAAGTTTATAAAGACAGTTTTGGTGAAAGCTTTAATTATGATGCCAAAGGGAATATCATTTCTGTTGTAGATATGGCCCAAAATACAGAAAATGCCGCTGTAAACGGCAACAATGATATGACTACTTATAAAGATGGCATGGGAAATCAATATAGCTTTCAGTACGATAATGCATCGGTCACCGTTGGTAATACTACCACCAAAAAACATGACTTAACGCGCTCTACAGCACCTGATGGCAGTTACACTGCGATGAGTTATTATAGCGAGGGGCCCATACATTACGTCTCAGTCTATGATAAAAACGGTAAAACGGCCATTCGAACGGAGAAAACTTATGATTCCGGGAAGAATTATCTGGTTTCTTCCAAAGACCAACTGCAAAAAACGACTACTTATAATTACAATTCTGCAAACGGTTTATTAAATTCTGTGACAGAGCCTTGTAGCAATGGACAATCAACTACTACAACTTATACTTATGACACTCCTACTCAAAAACTAACCAATGTTTCCAAAGAGGGATTGAGCGTATCCTATGGCTACACCAATGATGATCTTTCTTCCATGCAAATTGGTTCTGCCAACGATTATTTGAAATATAGCTTTACTTATAGCCGTTTAGGGAATCTTACCTCTGTCAGCCGTTCTTCACATAACAGCGATGCGGTATCTCTGGAAACTTATGAATATGACGAGGCCCGCGGTAATCAAACTAAGGTCACCTATGGCAACGGCGGTATCCTTCAATATGAATATGATCTTCAAGATCGCCTTATCAAGGCTATCGATACATCTTCAGGACAGAATGTGCCTCTTTCTCAGTTTTTCTATAATGCCAACGGTCTTTTGGGCAAAGTTTATTCGTACGACATTCCCAATGAACCTATCTGGGCAAAATATCAGTACGATTTTGCCGAGCGCTTTACAGGTTCCCAAACTTCTTGGGGGTTTGGCACCCATGATATTACCTATGACAAAAACAATAACAATACGGGTTACACGGCCGCACTCAATGGTTTGACATATAAAACCACCTATGCTTTTAATAACGTCAACAACATGAATACCATGAAACTATTTGACGGTAAAAACCAAGAGATTGCCCGTGAACTTCGCGGTTATGATGGATCTGGCCGCCTGATCACGACCCAAAGCCGTTCAGATGTGAAAAGCACCTCTCCGAAAAGTATCTGGACGTCCTTTACTTATTTGGATCCTCAGACCGGCGTTGCTACCAACGCGAATTCAACGCACACGACCAATCTGCCCTATTCCATGAACGTACGGTTTTCTTCCCTGTCTACTTCCAGCGAAAATCCTGATTATCGCTATGTCTTTTCTTATGATAATGCCAGCAATATTAAAAGCATTGATACGACCTACAAAAATAATTCCACTTTGAGCACTGATTTTACATACACCAAACAAAATTGGCTTTCCGAGGCCTATGGTGTAAATGATCAAAATGATCACTATACGTACCTTTATGACACAAGGGGCAATATCACCCACTATAATGCATCTGGGGCCAACGTGGAGAAGGCCGCATCCTATACCTATAATGCAAATATTCCCGACGAACTGCAAAAAGTGGTTTTCAGTGAGAATTCTGGAACCAGAACAAGGGATTATACTTATGATGTAGTAGGAAATCCCACTTCCATTGTCGAAACAAATAGTAACGGAGGCACAACAGAACGGCAGCTTTCTTGGGTGCGTGGCAAAGATCTGCGCAGCGTCAGCTTTGTGGAGAACGGTGCTACCACAAAAACAAACACATATTACTATAACGAGTCGGGACAACGGGCGAAGATCGTTTCCAGTGACGGAAGCTATACCCGTTTCCATTATGACAGTGATTTGCTGGAATACGAGGAACGATACAACGCCTCTGGTACGCTTACCGCAGTGCTCAAGTATTTTTATGATGATGACGATAAAGTCAGCTATGTTTTGTATAAAACACAGTATCCCCACGACGGAACAGCGTACTACAGTTTGTACTACTATCTATACAACGCTCTGGGGGAAATCACTGACGTCTTCAAAATCCAGAGTCCTAATAATACGTTAAGCGCTGTCCACGAACATGTCGCCCACTATGAATACGACCCTTATGGACATATTGTATCGTTAGAGACAAAGAATGGCGATAACTTCGGCAATATCAATCCCATTCGATACAAAGGATATTATTACGATACGGATTTGGGCTGGTACCATCTAACGACCCGCTATTACGATCCTTCGATCTGTCGTTTCATCAATGCCGATGATTTGGAATTGCTTTTGGAATCTCCTGGAGACCTCACAGATAAGAACCTCTATTCTTACTGTGACAACAATCCTGTTATGCGCGCTGATAGCGGCGGAGATTTCTGGCATGTTTTGATTGGAGCCGCTGTCAGTGCTGCTGTAGAACTGGGATCCCAGTTGGCATCTGGTGACAAGGTTTCTCTAGGGAAAGTTGTTTGGGCTGCAGCAGAAGGAGCAATTGATAGCGTTCTTCCGAGTAAAAAAATATTTGAGGCGGGTTCTGCTCTTTATAGTGGAATAAAAAGTGGAGTTCAAAATTATCAAAAAAATAAAAGTGTAGGAAAAGCGCTTGTGGCTGGTACCGTTAGCGCTGGATTATCATATGCCGGTGGAAATAGCGCAAAGAAAATGCAGAAGCAAATTGATGGTGCAGAAAAAAGAAAAATAGTGAAAAAAGTTACGAAAAAAGTAAAGAATAAGAAGCCAAAAAGAATTACCAATATACGACGCCATCCCCAAAAAAGGTGGAGTCTGCGTTCCAGTTTGCGTTCCACATCAGGTAAAAGATATGGTGCGTTTTGGGGTAATATATACGGTGCTGGCGTAAAGATAATATTTAGCAGATGGTGACTGTGGATGGAGAAAAAAAATATAATCTTAAATTGGGAAGAATGGAAAAATAAAGCAAAACATCCATATAGAAAATGTTTAAAAGTTGATACTTTATATAACATGATTCCAATTATAATTTTTCCTATTTTACTTTATTGGAGATTTCATGATGATCCTTTCGCTATTATTTTAGCTTTGGTAATGTTTTTTTCTATGCTGCTCCTTTGTACTATTATTCAGCGATCTGTTTTATTTGAGTATCTTGATGAAAAAAGCGGTTTGGTAATGAGTGATGTTGTATCATTCTACGAGATCGAACATTTTTATCG
>CAJFVQ010000051.1 GCA_904420535.1 Candidatus Cryptoclostridium obscurum | reverse complement strand
TATAATTATGTCATGAACAGTACCTTCATCGGCATGGCCAACAACTGGGCATCACTGGCTAAAGCGAAATATCCCATTTGTAAGACATATACACCCTCTGGTGCTCTATCAGAAATTATGTCAGCAACGAAATCTGTTTTAGGGACTGCACAACGGGGTTCTGCAGGGTTATTATATCGTTATCTGAAAAATACCGGGCAGATGTAAAGAGCGGAAACAGTGAGAGGTGAGATTTCATGGCAGAATGGATGTGGTCGGCGATGGAGGTCATCGATGTGATACCGCTGGCGGGAGTGATTTTAGTCCCGTTGATCTGTAAAATCAAATACGGCCGTTTCTTTCGGGGGTTCCTTTGGGGGATTCCCATGGTGGCTGTTCTCTTTTATCTTTTTTACCGTTTCATGGGGCCCGGCGATGAAATCATTTTTTTTGGCTCGGTCATGTGGCTGCTCATCGTGGTTTATTTGATCGCCTTGCTTGTGCAGTGGCGGCTCTTTGCCAGGGAAGCAAAAAACCACCGGTGAGCAATGCATTCCACCGTATGGGCGTCTATCGTTATTTGAAAAATACAGGGCAGATTTAAGGAGGTATTGCAGATGCCGTTTTTTATTTTCCCCACATCTTTTGCAGGCTTTCTCGTCATGTCTTGTGATATCTATTGGTTGACAGTGTTGGAATGGCTGTTGTTGATAGGGATCCCCATTTTTTGCAGAATCAAGTTTGGCCGCTTTTTCCTGCGTCCCGGTTTTTCCGTTCTCTATGTGTTGTTAGCGCTCTATTATGCTTTTGTCGTTTGCTACAATTTGGGCCTTTTCGATTCTGTGGCGGAAATCATTTGGGGCGGCGACGGCGTGCTTGGTATGTTCGTTTTGGGAGGCTTTACTCTCCACCTTACGACGCTCCTTTGTATTGTTCAGCTGGTGTATTTTGTAAAGCGGTCCATAAAGGAGAAAAAGTAATGGCAGGCAGCGTGAACCAGACTAGGATCCTTTTGAGATCATGGGATTTCCCTAGGGCACTCAAGCGTATTTGAAAAATATCAAAAAGACCGTGGCGTTTCCACGGTCTTTTGTTATAATATATATGTATGATACTGCTTATGCGTTTTCCCCGGATTTGCGGTGTTTCAACGCCCGCATCCTCTGGGCGTGATCGAGGATCTGTTTCCGAATGCGGAAATGCTCCGGCGTGACTTCCAGAAGTTCGTCGTCATTCATAAACTCCAGGGCTTCTTCCAGGCTCATGACCCTCGGCGGCGTTAGGCGCAGGGCCTCGTCGCTGCCGGCAGCCCGGGTGTTGGTGGCCTGCTTCTTTTTGCAGACATTGACGGTGATATCGTCACTTTTCGGGGAATATCCCACCACCATGCCGGCGTAGACCCGTTCCCCGGGGCCGATGAATAGGGTGCCCCGTTCCTGGGCGTTGTAAAGGCCGTAGGTGATGCTTTCCCCTTCTTCAAAAGCAACCAGAGAACCATTGCTTCTTTGAGTCATTTCCCCTTTGTAAGGGCCGTAATTGTAGAATACGGAGTTCAAAATACCCTCCCCGCGGGTATTGGTGAGAAACTCGCTGCGGTAGCCGAAGAGCCCACGGCTGGGAATGATAAATTCCATTTTTACACGGCTGCCCACAGGCTGCATGGCACGGAGTTCCCCTTTACGCAGTCCCATAGATTCCATCACCGTACCCATGGAGTCTTCGGGGACGTCGATAATCAGTTCTTCATAGGGTTCCAATTTTTCGCCGTTGACTTCTTTAAAAAGAACTTTCGGCGTGCTTACCTGGAATTCATAGCCTTCTCTGCGCATATTTTCAATTAAGATGGAGAGATGCATTTCTCCGCGGCCCATGACCTTAAAACTGTCTGCGCTGTCGGTATCTTCCACATGGAGGGAAACGTCCTTTAATAATTCGCGGTACAAGCGGTCGCGGAGCTGGCGTGAGGTCACGTATTTCCCTTCTTGGCCCGCGAAAGGGCTGTCATTGACGGAAAAGGTCATTTCCACCGTGGGTTCGGAAATTTTTACAAAGGGCAACGGTTCTACGCAATCGGGGTCGCATACCGTATTGCCGATATTCACATCCTCAATGCCGGAAAAAGAGATAATATCGCCTGCCATGGCCTCGGTCACCGGGGTCCTGTCCAAACCGTCGATCTGATAGATGGCAGTGATTTTTGCTTTATTGTGCAAGTCTTCTTTGAAATAGTCGCAGACGACAACTTCCTGATT
>CAJFVQ010000050.1 GCA_904420535.1 Candidatus Cryptoclostridium obscurum | reverse complement strand
GTGGCGCCTGCCAGACCTATTGCGCCGGTGGCGCCTGTTGCGCCCGTTGCCCCAGTAGCACCAGTGGGTCCAGTAGGACCAGCCGGACCTTGAGGGCCCTGAGGACCTGTTGCGCCGGTGGCGCCAGTAGGACCAGGTGCCCCGTCATTTCCTGTTACACCTTGAGGACCGGTATTCCCTCTGGGACCTTGGGGACCAATAGGCCCCTGAGGACCAATAGGCCCCTGGGGACCAATAGGCCCTTGAGGGCCAGTAGGCCCCTGACATATGCAAGTACAAGTAGGATGGTTACAGCAATTAAAACTAGGGGGATTGCAGCAATTAATATTTCTTCCATAACAGTTTCTATAATTCAACACAATCACCATTCTTTCTGTTGATTTTAGGTGACATCTTCTAGTCACAGTACATCGTATGCAGAGATGGCTGATTTTGACATCACATTTCCCCCAAAAATATCATACCATAGGGATGGAAAGGGGGAATCCGATGAAAACCATTAGTTTATGTATGATTGTGAAAAATGAAAGCGACGTATTGGGGCGTTGTCTCGACAGTGCTGCTGATTTAGTGGATGAAATTGTCATTGTGGATACAGGATCCACCGATAATACAAAAGAAATTGCTTCAAAATATACGAACCAAATTTTTGACTTTCCTTGGCGTGACGATTTTGCCGCCGCACGAAATTTTGCTTTTGCACAAGGGAAAAGCGATTATCTATTTTGGCTTGACGCCGACGATGTCATAGAAGAAAAGGATCGGTTACTGTTTCTCCAGGAAAAAGAGCGTCTTGACGAGAATCCTCATATGGTCATGATGGATTACCATGTATCTTTTGATGAAAAGGGGAACCCAACATTCTCCTATCGAAGAGAACGACTTGTAAAACGTAATGCAGGGTTCCGTTGGAAAGGACGCATTCATGAAGTAATCCCGCCCCATGGGATAGTACAACAATGGAAAGCAGCCATATGCCATCGAAAGGAAGTACAAAAAGACCCGGATCGAAACCTGAGAATTTTTCAATCAATGATCAACCAAGGAGAAATTCTCGATGCGCGCCAGCAATATTATTATGGAAGAGAACTTTATTACCATGAACAATATGAAGCAGCCATCAATGTTCTGGAAGAATTCTTAAAAATGCCCAACGCTTGGCTGGAAAACCGCATTGATTGTTGCCGTGATCTGGCCCGTTGCTACGACGCCATGGGCGACACAGAAAAATCGCTGACAGCGCTATTTCGCAGTTTTTTGTGGGATACTCCCAGAGCCGAGGTTTGCTGCGATTTGGCCGATTGCCTATTTCGCTTACAGCAATATCAAAATGCCGACTTCTGGTATGGAATCGCAGAACAATGTTCATATCAGCCGGAGCGAGGCGGTTTTTTATGCCCTGATTGTTATGACTTCCTACCCGCTTTGGGACGATGCCGCTGCCATTTTGCCATGGGCGATCGAGAAGGGGCTTATCAATATCATTTAAAAACGGAACAGCTCCGTCCGAGTCACAGAGCCGTTATCTATAATAACGCATTTTTCGCATCCTTGGGCTTTGAGAAACGTTCATAATTAAAGAGTTCCCGCTTACTTTACAAGCGGGAACTCTTTGACTAAAACGAAAATCAAAAAATCTCTTCTCGTGTTATTTTTTCATCTTCCAAAATTTCATAGAGGCGATCTGCCTGGTCAGCACGGACCGTTTCTTTGATTTCCATAATACGCACTTTCAAACGACGATTTCCCAAAGCGATATCAAGGATATCACCCACATTCAAATCATGGCCTGCTTTGGCTGAACGGCCATTCACTTGAATGCGGCCAGCTTCGCAAACTTCCTTGGCCACAGTACGTCGTTTGATTAAACGACTAACCTTTAAGAACTTATCCAATCTCATTGATTATCTCCCTTTTCTCAATTATTTTAATCTTTTTGGCTGGCCACAGCATCTTTCAATAGCTTGCCGCAACGAAATGCCGGATAATTGCCTCCCGGGATCTCTATAGGTTCTCCAGTTTGAGGATTTCGTCCCCGACGGGATTTACGGTTTCGCACTTCAAAAGTGCCAAATCCTAAAATCTGCACCGGCTCGCCAACGCTTAAACTTTGACAAATTGTCTCAATCACTGCATTAAAAGCCAGGGCAGTATCTTTTTGGCTGAGCCCCGATAACTCCGCCGCGGCTTCAATCAATGCTCCTTTATGCAAAATGGTAACCTCCTTTGGTGGTATTCGTACCGTCGTTTCACAAGATTTTAACGGATTTTGCAGCGCTTCATCATGCCAACAATCCCCCGGCGAAACGCTTTATGCATTTATCAACGATGGTATGATGTCAGTATACCCCACTCTCAAAGGCGCTATTCCACCGTACTTTAGCAGTGATTTGCTAACAATTTTTTCGCTTTTTCCCAATAGAGATCCATTTCCGAAAGGGTCATATCTTCGATTGATTTTCCCTGAGCCAGAATCATATCCTCCATAAGATTAAAACGCTTTACAAATTTATCATTACTTTCCCGAAGTGCTTCTTCTGCGTCGATATGGTGAAAACGACTCCAGTTCACCACAGCGAAAAGTAGATCTCCCATTTCCTCTTTTAAATGAACCTTATCTGCTTCAGAGATGGCTTCGTCGACTTCGCCCAATTCTTCTAAAATTTTTTGACGAACTGCTTCGCTCTGCTCCCAATCAAATCCCACTTCTGCCGCTTTTTTCTGCAATTTTTCGCTGCGATATAACGCGGGAAAAGCCAAAGGCACATCCATACGCCGCTCCTGGCTTCCCGCTTTTTCTTTGGCTTTCACCTGTGCCCAGGTAACCATAACTTCGCTAGGAGTATCGCAATGCTCCGTGCCAAAGACATGGGGATGGCGCCGTATCATTTTTTCACTGATACCATTGGCAATATCGGCAAAGGTAAACCGTCCCTCTTCCTTTGCGATTTGCGCATGAAAGACAATTTGCAAAAGAAGATCTCCCAATTCTTCCACAATTAACGAATCATCCTCTTGATTAATGGCATCAACAACCTCATAAGCTTCTTCCAATACATATTTTCGCAATGATTTATGATCTTGTTCTTTATCCCAAGGGCAGCCATGTTCTGCCCGGAGATCAGCCATGATCTCTAACAAACGGCGAAGCGCCTGTTCGTCTTGTTCATTATTTTTCGTCTCCATCGTGGTCATAAATAAACTCCATATGATTCATAATTTCGGAACGCTTGACACGTCGTAGTAATAGATAAAGACATGGTAACATATTTTATTCAAATCCTCAAGCGTAAGCCAAAAGAAAAAGCCGCCAAAGGCGGCTCCGGTTTCTCCGATCACAATATCAGAAACCTATCAAATAGCGTCACATGAAAAAGCAACATATCTGACAAGGGTTCGTGGGACACCCTAATCATCGAGACAAGAATTACGCCTTATCCCGTTTAGACAACAATAAATCAATAAAACCATCGATCATTTCCTTTTCATAAGGAGTACAACCGCTGATTTTATTGTCGATTTCGGAATTAAGATAAGTTTCGCTCTCTTTTACGGTACCCAACAAAATCTCATCAGGTGTCACCTCAAGAGCTTCGCATAAATTTACAAAAGTTTCCAAACTGGGGATCGAGTGGCTTTTCTCAATATGGGATATATAGTTGTTGCTTAAATTCGCGCGTTCCGCTAAATTATCCTGGGTGTAGCCTCTGCTCTTCCTCACTTTTGCAATTCGTTTTCCAATTAAGCTGTAATCAATAGACATTCGCATCACCTCATCAATATCACTATTGCCGATAAACGCTGCTCCAACCGCCCACAACAGTCTTTTTTATCTTCCAGCAACGATTTTGTCGTAAAACCGCGCAATAATGCTATTATTTTCCTATATTTTAAACGATTAAGCAAAAATAATCAATATCAATATCAGGACTTTATTCACTATTACTCCGATTTTACTGTCAAATTTTCAATTTTACTGTGTTTTATCGACAATTTTCCAAGAAAAAAACAATCAATATTCACATTATATTCCCAGTCTTTCGCATAGATTAAGGAACTAATGTTTTCCAAAATGATAGCATAAATTTCAATATTAAATATGAATTTCAGGATTATCTGCCAAAATCTTGGAAAAAATTGATTTCCTCAAAATCATTTATTCATTGCTATTATTCGATTACCATCGTAAAATATGCACCAGTCAAACTGTAAAAATATTCATTTTTACAAAAATATATAAGATTGATCCTAAAGTTTTTAGATCATCAAAGAAAATCAATCATTTAAAAGCGTACCGTATGTCGCAAAAATTGTTCTTCCGCGTAATGGAGAGGTTTATAAAAAAGCCGCACAATAAAGCCGCAACAAAAAGCAGCAATGGCAGTACCTTCTCTTACACCAACGATTTCACCTAAGAAAAACCAAGAAGTAATCACCGCCAAGATCACAAGAGAGAGGTCAAACGCAACTTTTACATTGCCGACGTCTTTATGCCAACGGTCGGCAATCGCACGAACCGTCGCTTCACCGGAAAGTAATACGACATTGGCAGTAAACTGTATACTGACACCAAGACTCAATAATAGGCAACCAACGGCCAAACAGAGGAAACGCCCTCCATAAGAAGTAGGCCCCACAGCAGAAAGAACCAGCAAAGCAAAATCCACAAAAGCACCGAAAATGACAGACACAGGGATCTGCAGCCAATACGATTTTGGAAAGCGCCTTCCCATGATGATGAGCTGCAATGCCATAAGCAAAAGATTCATGATGAAAGTACACATTCCCACTGTACAAGGAAACATCTCACTGAAAACATAAGGCAAACTGGAAATGGGAGAATTCCCCAAATGGGAACGAATCATGAATGCGATGCCAAAGGACATGATGAGAATCCCGAGAATAAAAAATAAATAGCGGCTGCATAATTCCTTTTTACTCATAGAAACACCTTATTTCGTTAAACCTGCCGACAAAAAAATTTGACCATAAAATTTTACAACGAAATTAAGGGCTACGCAATACTGTGAAATCAAGAACTAAGAATTTTCCACATCGGATCTATTTTCAATAAAATCTTTACTTTGTATTTGTAATCAAAGATTTGCCATCAAATTCCGCGGAGACATTTTTCAGAAGTTCGGAAATCTGCAAATGCTGGGGGCAAACATCCTCACATTGACCGCAACCGATACAGTCCTCGGCCTTGCCATGGGTGGATGCAAGATTGAGATAATATACCAACTGACTGGTCGTATTATTCGTAACAGCCCGTTTTGCACTGTTATATAAGGAAAAATAATCAGGAATGGCAATGTGTTCCGGACATCCCTCCTCGCAATAGCGACAAGTAGTGCACGGAATTGCAGTGTCTTTATGAATTATCTCCACAACACGATCCAAGATTTGTTGCTCCTCTGCATTGATCGGATGGAAATTTGCCATATAAGAGGTATTGTCGACAATTTGGTCCATGGTATTCATCCCCGATAGCACCATAAAAACACCGTCCAGTCCCGCGGCAAAACGAATGGCCCAGGAAGGGATGGATGATTTCGGTGCATGACGTCTCATAAGATCTTCTGCTTCCTGAGGAACCTTCGCCAAATTACCGCCTTTACAGGGTTCCATAACAATGATCGGGATTTGATGGTTTCTGGCAATTTCATAACACCGCCGCGACTGTATACTGGGATTATCCCAGTCAAGATAATTGATTTGCAACTGCACAAAATCCTGATCCGGATGATCCGATAGAATCCTCTCCAAAAGTTCCGGGGAATCATGGAAGGAAAATCCTGCATATTTAATTTTTCCTTCGCGTTTCTTTTCTTGGACAAAGTCAAAGGTTCCAAACTTTTCTGCTTGGGCATAGGCGCTGACTCCTAGATTATGAACGAGATAGTAATCGAAGTAGTCGACACCGCAACGAGATAATTGCCCTTGAAAAATGGACTCCTGCTCCTCTGCGCTGTTTAATACTCGTGGCGGCAATTTGGTCGCCACGCGAAATGATTGACGAGGGTATCGTTCCACCAAAGATTTTCGTAATGCTTCCTCGCTCCGCCCTTCATGATACGTCAACGCTGTATCAAAATAGTTAAAACCGCGATCCATAAACGTATCTACCAACCGGTTCAATGTTTCATAGTCAAAAGATGTTTGATTACTTTGCTCCAGTAAGGGCAACCGCATATAACCGAATCCTAATTTTTTCATATATCAGATACTCCTTTCCATCCGTAATTCTATTAACATCATAACACTTAAAGTCGACTTTAAGTCAAGCTTTATTTCACAGTATGATAAAGCGAAAAGGGTGGAAATAAAGTAATTGTGTTATGGCAGAATGGAAAACGCAATCCCCTACTCTATTGACTGTCATTAATTAGAAAATGGGCATGAGGTTTGCCCTGTAGTTTTTGAGTTAGTAATTACTTATTAGTTAAAGCACTCAAGTCGCGGTAGTGAGTATG
>CAJFVQ010000049.1 GCA_904420535.1 Candidatus Cryptoclostridium obscurum | reverse complement strand
TGGCAGGGGCACAACGACTCGAACGCTGAACCAATGGATTTGGAGTCCACTACTCTACCAATTGAGCTATACCCCTTTGTCGATGACTGTTATATTATACAATCTTTCCAATGATTTGTCAATTATTTTTTAAATCTTTTTCACTAATTATAAGAAATCCTTCCTGGTAAAGACGCTTTGCAGTAATCCCCATACCATCTACCTTTCTTTTAGAAAATGTGCCGTCATAGACTGTATGAACACCGCAAGAAGGGCTGCTTTCTTTCAGAATACAAAGATCAGCATTTTGTTCTCTGGCAATCTGCAAGACGCATTCCGCCCCTTTCTGAAATGCTGAAGTTACATCATTGCCATGGCAATCAATTACTCTGTCTCCCTGAATTTCTGCGGGTGGATGAGGAATTCCAAGACCACCCATCACTTCCGGACAAATCACCATATACTCTCGATTTTTCAGATATGCGATCACGTCCGTATTACGATTATTGCCACCATTATATTTGCAGTTTTTACCGATTAAACACCCACTCACTAAGATCAATGATCCCACTTTCCTTTCGTATTGCCAAGTTGATTCCGTTCCAAAGCACGAAATGCCAATTCCTTTGCCATGGGATGAGAGGATTCAATTTGCCGCAAAAATGACTTCATATCATCTCTTCTCGTATGGCCATCTGCCTCACAAGGATTCAAAACCACAGGTAAATCCACATTGACACTATGCTTGCGGATTAGTTCTTCCGGAACTGATAACATCGGGCGAATCACCGTAATATCCATACGATCCAAATAAGTCAATGGTTTAAAAGTATCGCAACGGCCTTCGAAAAACAAGTTCAATAAAAAAGTTTCTACGTAATCATCTTGATGATGTCCCAACGCGACTTTGGGAAAACCATTTTTTTTCGCCAAATCATTTAAAGCACCACGACGCATTTTTGCACAGAGAGAACAGGGATTTTTTTCTTGCCGAATGTCAAATACCACAGGACCGATCTGACTTTTCTCTATAAAAAAAGGAACTTCCAATTTACGGCAAAGGTCCTCCAATGCATGATAATCCGCTCCCAGACCCAAATCCACATAGCCGGCGGACAAAGAATATTTGTATTTAGAACGTTTTAAGAATTCATGAAGCACCATCAACAACGTAATGCTATCTTTCCCTCCAGATAACCCCACCATAATAGGAGCATCATCGGCGATCAAACCATGTTTTTTTATAAAAGAAGCACTGCGGCTTAAAATTTCACGAAAATAACGCATGGAACGACTCCCAAAATGATTTCACCATTGATATTGACATGTTTTCGGATATATCGGACATAGATATATTATTAAATCTTAGATCTTAGACTCGGTAATGGTCGATTTCATGTCATAAGTAAAATCTATAAGTTTCTACCCAAATATAACCATAGATATACAAAAGGCTCTGCCTAAGCAGAGCCTTTTTTTGGTGCCGAAGGTCGGGGTCGAACCGACACGGTATCGCTACCACCGGATTTTGAGTCCGGCACGTCTGCCAATTCCATCACTTCGGCTTAACGCCTTAGATATAATAACACAACTTTTTTAAAAAATCAATAGGTTTTTCTGAAAAATATTAAATTTATTTACCTGCTAGAAGAATTCGTGCCCCGCTAACATGCGAGGCACATACTTCTCTTTTTCTTAAAATAAAATAAGAACTAATCCAATTCAATGATGACAGGGAGAATGATTGGCTTTCTTTTAACATTCTCGTAAAGAATTTTGCCAACGCAATCTTTAATCTCCTGTTTCACAGTGGTATAGTCTCGGATTCGTCTCCCTTCATATTTCATCATATGATCAGAGATTTTTTCTTTGACGATATCCATGAGATCTTCAGACTCTTTTACATAGATAAAACCACGGGAAATCATTTCGGGTTTCGCAACAGTAAAGCCCAAACGATCCACAGTAATGATGATCACCATAATGCCGTCTTGCGCCAACAAGCGACGGTCTTTCAAAACGACATTACCGACATCCTCGACTCCCATCCCGTCAATCATAATTTTTCCAACATTGACATGGCCTTTGATCGAAGCGTGACTCTTTGTTAGTTCCAGAACTTGTCCATTCTCCATAACAAAAACATTTTCTGCGGGGATTCCGATTTGTCGGGCCAATTCCGCATGTTTATAAAGCATACGAACCTCGCCGTGAACCGGTACAAAGTACTTCGGTTTTACCATGGTCAGCATCAGTTTTAATTCTTCCTGGCGGGCATGACCAGATACATGGATGTCTGCCTCATTATCGTAAATTACAGAAGCACCCAATTTTACCAAAGCATCGACATTCTTAGCTACGGACACTTCGTTACCGGGGATCGGCACTGCCGAAACAATGATCGTATCCCCATCTATGATGTGGATCTGTTTATGCTCGCCGTTGGCAATCCGTGTCAATGTTGACATGGGTTCCCCCTGACTACCGGTGGCAAGAATCGTCACCTTATTAGGGGGTAATTTCCCGATACTGTCAATATCCACCATAGTATTGCGGGGAATTTTAAGATAGCCCAATTCCGTGGCAATATTGACAACATTCACCATGCTACGTCCTACGATGGCAACTTTGCGATTATACTTCGCTGCAGTGGAGATCGCTTGTTGCAATCGATGGACGTTGGTCGCGAAAGTAGCAATCACAATGCGACCTTTGGCATTACGAAATGCTTCGTCAAAAGTGTTTCCCACAAGTCGTTCCGATTTGGTATAACCAGGGCGTTCCGCATTGGTGCTGTCGGACATTAAAAGCAATACGCCTTTTTTGCCCAAAGCGCTGAATCGCGCAAAATCCATCACTTGACCATCAACAGGTGTCATATCAATCTTAAAGTCACCGGTATGGAGAATCACGCCGGCAGGAGTCGTAATCGCTAATCCCACGGCGTCGGCAATGCTGTGATTAACACGAATAAATTCCACTTTAAAGGGATTTAAATTCAACACATCCCCTGCTTTTACTTCATGAAGATCTCCGGTAATGCGAGCTTCCTTCAGTTTGTGTTTCACTAATCCGATGGTCAGTTGGGTGCCATAAACGGGAACATTCAAATCACGAAGAACATAAGGCAACGCCCCAATATGATCTTCATGACCATGGGTCAGAACAATTCCTTTGATTTTTTTCTTATGCTCCAGCAAGAATGAATAGTCGGGGATCACCGTATCGATCCCCAACATATCATCCTCAGGAAACATCATACCACAGTCAATGACCAGCATGCTGTTGCCATACCGAACAACTGTGATGTTTTTACCGATCTCGCCCAACCCACCCAAGGGAATCAGAGAGACCTTACTTTCTTTTTGTGTCACAATTCCACCTTTCTTGAGGCTTCACCGTCCACAGATTTCAACTTTTTAAAAGGCCGTATTCTCTCAAGAGATTTTCGAGGAACTTAACATCGGAAGGTTCCGGATCACATATAGGAAGACGGAACCCGCCGAGTTCGAACCCCAAAAGATTCAATGCCGTTTTTACAGGAATTGGATTTGCCGTGCAAAAAACTCCTTTGAACAATGGATAATATTTCAGATGGAGCGCCCTTGCGCCAGCCAAATCATTATGTTTCAGACATTGAATCATAGACTTAATTTCATTTCCTATCAAATGGGAAGCAACACTAATGACGCCGGTTCCGCCCATTGCAACGATGGGAAAGGTCATAAAGTCATCTCCGGAATAAATTGCGAAATCCGAAGGCAGCCTCATTTTCATTTCCGTAATTTGGTCTACCTTGCCGGTAGATTCTTTAATTGCCTTAATATTTATTAAATCAGCCATTCTCACCAAAGTATCGGGGGTTAAATTAATTCCGGTACGTCCAGGGATATTATAAACGATAATGGGACATTCTGCAGCATGATTAATGGCCTCAAAATGTTTATAAACTCCTTCCTGGGTTGGTTTGTTGTAGTATGGGACTACAGAGAGATAGCCGTCTAATCCGAGTTGATTCAACTGTTTGATTCGTTTGACGACAAATTCAGTGCAGTTATTTCCAGCACCTCCGATTACGGTACCTTTGTTTCCCACTGCATCTTTTACTTCTCGGTAAAGGATAAAGGCTTCCTCTTCGCTAAGGGAAGGGTTTTCTCCTGTGGTGCCACCGACGACAATTCCGTCGGAACCGTGGGACAAAAGATACAGAGCCAATTCTTGTGCTTTTTCATAATTGACTTTACCATCAACAGTAAATGGCGTCACCATTGCGGTTAGAACTTCGCCAAAACTCATAGAATTCACCTCATTCGTTATCTTGTGCCACAATTAATTCCGCAATTTGAATGGCGTTGGTTGCGGCACCTTTTCTCAACTGGTCGGCGACGACCCACATAGAAAGGCCGTTTTCCGAAGAGATGTCTTTTCTAATGCGCCCCACATAAACTTCATTGGTACCGGAAGAATGAATTGCCATGGGATATTCCTTATTTTGGCAATTATCCACCAAAATTATACCGGGGGCTTTGGAAAGAATTTCCCGAGCTTCTTCCGGGCTAATCGGATGTTCCGTTTCAATGGTAATGGATTCCGAATGACTGCGGAACACAGGCACTCGAACTGTCGTAGCGTTAATGGCCAAAGAATCATCATGGAACATTTTTCTGGTTTCATTCACCATCTTCATTTCCTCTTTGGTATAACCGTCTTCCAAGAAGCTATCAATATGTGGAATACAGTTAAAGGCAATGGGATAAGGAAACGCTTTTTCAACATCGAGATCTTTGGGATCAATACCGCCCTTCACGTATTCTTTTACTTCCCTTTCCAATTCTTCAATCCCATCTTTTCCTGCACCAGAAACAGCCTGATAAGTGGAAACGATGATCCGTTTGATCTTGGCGGCGTCGTGAATGGGTTTCAGCGCTACCACCATTTGGATGGTGGAACAATTCGGGTTGGCGATCAATCCTTTGTGCCAAGAAATATCTTCAGGATTTACTTCAGGTACCACCAAGGGAACTTCAGGATCCATACGGAAAGCGCTGCTGTTATCAATGACAACGCAACCTGCGCGAACAGCATCCAAAGCGAATTCCTTGCTCTGGGAGCCACCTGCGAAAAGCACAATGTCAATATCTTTAAAAGAACTTGCGGTACATTCTTCCACTGTCAACATATCACCGCGAAAAGGTAATTTTTTACCTTTCGAACGACTGCTGGCCAATAGACGAAGCTCTTTTAAAGGAAAATTTCTTTCTTCCAGACCGGTCATCAACTCTCTACCAACGGCTCCGGTCGCACCGACGATGGCTACAGAATACTCTTTCATAATCCATAAAACTCCAATTACATGATGTTATTTATTATACTACAAACCACTTTAATATTCAATCAAAATTGGTTGAATTTGTTTGCGATTTAATGATTCTTTCACAGTTTCGGGCAACAACTCCATTTTGGCTACCAAAGAATACTCTTTTCCTACGGGATCGTCTTGGCCAAAGGGTACCCAATAAATATTCTTCGTGGCCAATAGTGAACCAATATTTTTTCCGTTGATTCCCAAACCGTCGTTGGTAGAAACGGCAAGAACCACCGGACGCCCGTTCCGGAGTTGTGCCTTAGCCGCCATTAATACAGGACTATCTATGATTCCATGGGACAATTTTGCCAAAGTATTACCACTGCAGGGGGCGATCACCATCACATCTAAAAGCTTTTTGGGACCGATAGGTTCTGCTGCTTCGATACTGGTAATGATGGGATGATCCGTAATGCAGGAAAGACGATCTTGCCATTTTTGAGGACACCCAAAACGATTTTCTGATGTTTGCAATGCAGGAGAAAGTACGGGAACAATTTCCGCTCCATAGTCATTATGAAGGATTTCCAACACTTTAAAAACCCGTTCTAGGGTACAATGGGAACCGGTGATACCGAACCCTACTTTGATACCTTTCAGATCCACTGTCACACCTTCCTTTCTTGATGTTTCACGCATATTTCATCGAGTATGGGGCGAATTCCCCGAGCCAATATTTCTCCAGCAGTAATGGGCGCACATTTTCCGGGCAACCCCAAGGCAATGATGGCGGTAATATCCCGTCTTTGCGCTTCTGTAAAATCTACACCTCCCGGTTTTGACGCCAGGTCAATAATGGGTGTTCTCGGCAGAACATGAGATAATTTTTCCGCGTCGAGAATAAGATGAGGAACGGTATTAACAATCAAATCGCAATGGGGCAATACATGGGAGCAAGCCTCATAATAGCGCATATCGTAACCGCAATCACGACCTTCTTTATGTTCGGCACCATTGCGGCTGAAAACAGTCACTGATGCCCCCAAAGCTTTCAGGGTATGGGCCACCGCTTTTCCGACCCGACCAAATCCCAATACTGCCGCTTTGGATCCGTAAATTGTTACGGGAAGATGGTCCATGGCAATGGCCACAGCGCCTTCAGCAGTGGGAATGGCATTGGGAATGGCAATCTCATCACGCTCCATCAAAGGAATGATTGGATGCCCCGTAGCTGCACTGAGATCTTTCAGGAAAGGGGAAACAACGCCTGTAAGAATCGGCGCATCCTCCTCTAACAAAGACATGATACTTTCCGTCAAGCGTATTGTTTCTTTTACAGCGGGAGCATGAACCAACCCGGTGCCATCCGCACCCGATACCGGCAGCACTAGCACTGATGCTCCCTCAAGAGCCTCTTCCATTGTCGGTGCCACAGGTTTTAGCGATATCAGTTCATTTTTATCGATCCCATAAATAGAGACGGGATAAGCGGATTTTATCAACTCATTGGCAACAACCGTTTCCCGGATACCGCCGCCAATTAAGGCAATCTTAAATAATCGCATATATAATTCCTCCTCTGCCTACATAGCAGAATATGGAATTGGCCTTTGATTGGTGCATGTCTTTCCATGAAACAATAAAGAAAACCCAAGAGAAATACTTGTCCATCCACAGAAACAACCTTCTCTTGGGTAGTAAACAAATTATTTTAAAGAACGTTTTCCAAACCGTAAACAAGACCGGCCCCCAAATCCCCAATACTGCGCAAAGCCAAAAGCACACCGGGAACAAAGGAATCGCGGCTCATGGAGTCATGACGAATGGTGAGAGTTTGTCCACGTCCACCAAAGAGCACTTCTTGGTGTGCCACATAACCGGGAAGACGCACGCTGTGAACGCGCATTCCTTCATAAGCGCCTCCGCGAGCTCCCTCAATTTTTTCAAACTCCTTGGGATGCCCTTGCTGAATCTTTTCCCGCTCTGCTGCCATCATTTCCAATGTTTTGATGGCAGTGCCGGAAGGCGCGTCCATTTTTTGATCATGGTGGAGCTCTATTACCTCAACATTGGGGAAAAATTTAGCAGCTTGAGCTGCAAAACCCATCATTAAAACGGCGCCTAATGCAAAATTGGGAACAACAAAAGCCACTCGTTCTTTTTCCCGAGCCAGCTTGTCAATGGCATCCAAATCATCTTCGGTAAGGCCTGTCGTTCCCACGACAATGTGAACTTGATGTTCTAAAGCTGTAATGATGTTTTTCATTACAGTTGCCGGCGTCGTAAAATCAATGACCACTTCAGGAGTTTTGGTTTCTATCATTGTCGCCAAATCACTCTCTACAGCAATACCACGCGGCTCACCGCCGATTAGATCAGATATATCCATGCCATCATTGACAAGATCAACCGCACCGACAATTTCAATATCAGTTTCATCAATAATGCCCCTCATAATATCGCGCCCCATTTTACCGGAAGCGCCAATCATTGCTACTCTCATTTCACTCATTCCTTTTATTCTATCATTGATTTTTATCGGCCAAACTGCCGTTTGTTTTTACCATAGGGGACTGTGATCCTGCCCCAAATCCACCACAATGACTTCTTTCCCGACTTTACGTACAGCGGACCACTCGATGGTAAGATATGAACGATCAAACCAGCGGTTAAACAGTGTTGACTTTACGGGCATCAGAATGGATAAAATTTCTCCTGTAGTTTCGTCAATCAAAAGATCTGCGTCCCCCACATCACCTAAAACTTCTCCATCCTGTAAATTAACCACCATTTTTCCTGCCAATTCTGTTAAAAACATCATATCCCCTCCATTCCTATCTTGTTATAAGCATATGAAGGAGGTCCTGGGATATGCTCTCAAAGACCGGTATGACCAAATCCTCCGTCTCCGCGCTCCGTCTCTTCCAAAGATGCCACAACGGAGAATTCACCTTTGACGTAAGGAGCAATAATACCCTGAGCGATCCGCATTCCTCGTTCTATGGAGAAGTCGGATTTTCCCAAGTTTATTAATATAATTTTAATCTCTCCCCGATAGTCACTATCAACCGTTCCCGGAGCATTTAAAACAGTAATGCCGTATTTAGCCGCAAGTCCGCTGCGGGGACGTACCTGAAGTTCATAACCATTGGGTATCGCGACCTTCACACCGGTAGCGATCATGGCATAGTCTCCCCGGGGCAAATGGATCGACTCCGCAGCGTAAAAATCAAACCCTGCGGCACCTTCTGTCTGATATGCAGGCAAAGGCAATCCCTCATACGAGGGCAACAGTTGCATCTTTACTTCCACCTGTTGACTCATGTTTTCCTCCTAAAAAAGCATAGGCTGCTTTATCCTCCGCCATATATTCTCGGGCGACCCGAACAATATCTTCGTTGGTGACACGATTGATGGATGCTACGACTTCTTCAATCGGAACAGATCGTCCATAATATAACTCATTCCGTCCCAAACGATTGAGACGGCTACCAATGCTATCGAGCCCAATTCTCATTCCACCGCTGATTTGTCCTTTCAACTTGTCCAACTCCTCGGCGGAGATTCCATTCCTTTGCAATTCTCCCACTTCTTCAAGACACAGGCTGTGTACGGTTTCCCCTTTTCCTTTGGAAGTGCCGGCATAAATCGAAACCATACCACAATCGCGATAAGCCGTAATATAGGAAAAGACAGAATAGGACAAAGCCATTTCCTCACGAATCCGTTGGAACAATCGAGAGGATGCGCCACCCCCCAAAACTTCATTGGCCAGTACCAAGGCATAATAGTCGGGATGGAAGATGGAGACACCAGGATATCCTAAACAAATATGCTCTTGTGCAATATCCTTCTCCGCAGTAATTTTTCCGCTATGACATAAAGGCGACGGAAATGAAAGATCGGAAGCATTCCGGCCAAAATCACCAAACAGCTTTGCCGCCTCTTCCAAAATTGCCTCGTGATCGATCTTACCTGCCACAGCCAAAATGGTGTTCTGGGGCAAATAAGAACGGTTACGATAATGAAATAGATCTTGGGAAGTAAAAGCATTTACCGTTTTCTCATAGCCAAGAATGGGCCGAGCCAATGGATGGCTTCCCCAAAATACTTCGTTAAGCATATCAATTACAAGGTCTTCGGGACTATCCTCATAGAGATTGATTTCCTCTAAGACTACATTTTTTTCCTTTGTAACATCTTCTTCCCGAAATTGGGAATGTAGATAAAGATCCGCCAAAACGTCAAGAGCCAGACGAAAGTCCTCCTCCACCACCTGACAATAATAACTGGTGTATTCCTTGGTGGTATAAGCGTTCAGGCTGCCGCCACGACATTCCAAAACTTCTGCCAGTTCTTTGGCGGAACGCCGTTCGGTACCTTTAAAGTTCATGTGTTCCAGAAAGTGGGAGATTCCCGCCATTTCGGCAGTTTCTCCCCGACTTCCCGCTTTGACCCAAATGCCCATGGATACAGAATTGGCATAATCAATAGATTCTGTTACCACAGTCATGCCATTGGGCAATGTTTCCTTTTTAATCATTCCTTTGTTCACTCCATTATGAGATCAATTCCGAAACAGTAACAATATGGAATCCTTCCTTTTTTAATGTACGAATTAAAGTAGGCAAAGCCTTGACCGTATTTTCCGTTGGATGCATCAATACGATATCACCATCAGAGACTTTTGAAGTCACACGTTGAACGATCACTTCCGCTGTAGGTTTTTGCCAATCAACCGTATCAACGCTCCAAAGAATCACAGGATATCCCAAATCTTCGGCTGCCTCCAAAACTTGGTCATCCCGTTCTCCCGATGCCGGGGCAAAAAGCGTAGGCCGAATCCCCGTAGCCGCTTCAATCTTCTCTTCTGCGCTGGCAATATCCGCTTTATTTTCGTCATAACTCATGCTGTTTGGGCTATTGTGTTTCAAACCGTGGTTGCCGATTTCCATTCCTGCATCAGCCAAAGAATGAGCGACATCGGGGAACTTTTCACTCCAACGCCCTGTAAGGAAAAAAGTAATTTTTACTTCTTGCTTTTCTAAAACGGAAAGCACCTGGGGAATATAATCTTCTCCCCAATCAACATTCATCGCAAAGGCCACAGCTTTTTTACCCGTTTCTCCATGATAATAAGGCTCAGCCGCAGTGGGTACCGCTGTGGAAGAATTAGCAGCTTCCCAACGAAATGCAATGATCAATGCAAAGGTACAAATCAACAGCAAAAGACTGAAAACGGTTTTTTTCTCCCGAAAACACAACATATGCGTTGCCCCCTTTCTCCAACAAAATATGTAGAGAAAAGGGGCAATATGTATCGCATCCCAAGGACCGATCCATAAATACTTTTATTTACTCAGTAACTCTTTGGCCTTGCTGCCGGTAAGGCTTTCCACCATTCCAGCGGGAAGACCTTCGCGCAAAGCGGCTTTACGGGAAAGTTTTACCTTACCTTTATCATCAATTCCCAAAACCTTCACGGCCATCATATCGCCTTCCTGCACCAAATCGGTAACATTTTCCACACGGCGATTCATTAATTCAGAGACATGACACATCCCATCTTTTCCAGCTGTATCGAGAACACCGGGAATCAACTGTACAAAAGCGCCAAATTCTCTAATATTGACAACTTTGCCCAAATATATTTTACCTACTTCCACTTCTTCTACAATGGAATTGATGATTTTAAGAGCAGCTTCCCCTTTCGAAGCATCCACCGATGCAATGAATACTCGTCCATCGTCTTCGATGTCAATTTTCGCACCGGTTTCTTCTACAATCTTCTTAATAGTTTTTCCACCGGAACCAATGATTTCACGAATTTTATCAGGATGCACTTGGGTGTGAATGATCCGAGGCGCATAGGGAGAAAGTTCGGCACGCGGTTCCTTAATGGTTTCCAGCATTTTGCTGAGAATGTGGAGACGACCACGACGGGCCTGTTCCAGTGCTTCTACAAAAACCTCTCGGGTGATGCCGGCAATTTTCATGTCCATCTGAATGGCAGTAACACCTTCAGCAGTGCCTGCAACTTTGAAGTCCATATCGCCCAAAGCATCTTCCAATCCCTGAATATCCGTTAAAATGGTGATGTCGTCGCCGTCTTTGATAAGTCCCATAGCAACGCCTGCTACAGGTGCTTTGATGGGAACACCGGCATCCATCAGAGACAATGTACTGGCGCAAACACTTCCCATGGAAGTAGAACCATTGGAAGCGATTGCTTCCGATACAAGACGCAACGTATAAGGGAAAACTTCTTCACTAGGAACCATAGGTTCCACAGCTTTTTCCGCTAAAGCGCCATGGCCAATTTCACGACGGCCGGGACCACGCATGGGACGGGCTTCACCTACGCTGTAAGGCGGGAAATTGTAATGATGCATATAACGTTTGGATTCCTCAATCCCAAGGCCGTCAAGAATTTGTTCATCACCGAGGGTACCAAGGGTGCAAACATTTAAGATTTGCGTTTCACCGCGAGTAAAAAGAGCAGAGCCATGGGTTCTGGCTAAAACGCCTACTTCACATTGGATGGGACGGACTTCGTCCACACTGCGACCGTCAACACGAAGTTTGTCTCCGGCAATGATACGGCGCACCGTCTCTTTTTGAGCAACCGCAATAATTTCTTTCATTTCCTCTACCTGCTCGGGGTACTGATCACTATATTCTTCCACAATTTCAGTTTCCACGTCAGCAAAAAGAGATTCTCTTTCCTTTTTCTGGATTTTACTTTCCGCACAACGACGGTAAACAGATTCGTAACGTTCTTTTGCCAAAGGTTTGATCAGAGCTTCTAAATCAGCATCAAAAGGAGGTTTCACAAATTCCAATTTTTCCGACGCAACACCGCGAGACAAGGCCTCGGCGCGAAACTCTTCGATAAATGCAACAATTTTCTTGATTTCTTCATGGCCGTAAAGTAAACCATTTAAGATGACTTCTTCGCTGACTTCGTCGGATTTACACTCTACCATATTGATGGCATCCTTGGTGCCGCACATGGCAATGAACATATCGCTTTCCGCACATTGTTCCACCGTGGGATTAATAATATACTCCCCGTTGATTCGGCCGACGCTGACCGCACCAATGGGTCCAAGAAAAGGAATAAAAGACAAATGCAAGGCAGCGGAAACGCCGTTGATCCCCAAAATATCAGGAGCGTTATCCTGGTCGACGGATAAAACGGTTACAACAACCTGAACGTCATTTTTATAGCCTTTGGGAAATAAAGGTCTGACAGGTCTGTCAATGATACGAGCAGACAGAATCGCTTTTTCCGTAGGACGTCCCTCTCTTTTAATGAAGCCGCCGGGAATGCGGCCCACAGCATACAATCTTTCTTCATAATCGACAGTCAAAGGGAAGAAATCAATCCCTTCCCGCGGTTCCAAAGAGCCGGTAGCGGTGGCCAAAACCTGGGTATCACCGTAAGAAGCAAAAACAGCGCCGCTGGCTTGGCGAGCCATTTTCCCGGTTTCTAGCGTTAAAGTACGTCCACCGACTTCAATGCTTTTCTTTAATGCATTTTCAAACATAATTCTTTTTTATCCTCTCTATTGAATATCTAGTATTATTTCTCCGTTCGACGTTTTTTTCCTGCTAATATTTACCAAAAATAAAAAATAGGATGGGAAAACGCACCCATCCTATTACATATTTCATTGTTATCTTCTCAAACCCAACTCGCGAATGATATTGCGGTAACGGTCGATGTCTTTCTTTTTGAGATAGTTCAAAAGACTTCTTCTGTGACCAACCATTTTTAAAAGTCCGCGGCGGCTGTGGTGATCCTTTTTATGCACTTTCAAATGTTCCGTCAAGTAATCGATTTTATTGGATAAAATCGCAATCTGCACTTCGGGAGAGCCAGTGTCGCCATCATGGGTTTTAAATTTTTCAATAATTTCTGTTTTTGTAGCTTTGTCGAGAGCCATTTTAAATCCTCCTAAAATTTGATTCACCAAAGCCATGGCTGGGATGAGGAATCCGCAGTCAGAGCAACGGTACCGAATGAAATCATAACATAAACTTTTAGAAAATGCAAGAGGAAATCCCCTTGTATTTTCTAAAAATCACATCTGTTTACCGCCGATGGCCGCGACGCGCAAAATATTCTTCTGCTTTCTCCTTATCCAAAGCGATTTGTGCCTTTAGTGCATCAAGACCATCAAATTTTTTCTCACCGCGTAGGCGAGTTAAAAAAGCAACTTCAACGATTTTACCATAAAGATCAGTGGAATCATCAAGGATATGCACTTCTACTGTAAGCTCTAAATTATCGCCAATGGTAGGGCGGTGTCCAATATTGGTTACAGAAGGATGGCGCTTTCCATCATAGGAGATCCAGGTAATATAAATGCCGGGGCTAGGCAAAAACAGCGAGGAGGAGACATCAACGTTGGCCGTAGGGAAACCAATGGTGCGACCAATTTGATTTCCATAAATCACTTCACCACTGCAATGATAAGCGTACCCCAATAGGTGATTGGCTTTTTCCAATGCACCGTGACTGAGATATTCTTTAATGGTACTGCTGCTGACAGCTTCTCCATGATATGTAATCTTATCAACCACATGAACATCCATACCATGCCTCTCGCCAAATTCACGCAACCATTTAACATCTCCCAATGCATTTTTACCAAAATGGAAATTATAACCTACCCAAAGCGATTTTGTATGAAGGCATCGCAATAAAACATCTTCCGCAAATTCCCTGGGCGACATCTCTGCCAAAATATCATCAAAGGTTAGAATCAAAGAAGCATCCGGCCCCAAAGAAGAAATCCGCTGTAATTTATCTTTGTCTGTTTGTAAATATTTATGGCTTTGGGGACGGAAGAATTCAATCGGATGGGGATGAAAAAAAGTGACAACGGAATAAAGCCCTCTTTTCTCTGCCTCTAATGCCATATGTTCGATTAAATAACGGTGACCGCAATGAACGCCGTCAAAATTTCCCAGAGCCACTGCACTTTTCCCCGGAGGATTTTCCACAGAGGCAAGGCCATGCCAAATTGTCATTTCTTTGTGACGACTCCGTGGCGAATAAAGAATTTTAAATGGTTTTAGCCCATGTTCTTCCCTTTTGGCAAGGGCCAGAAGGGAACCGTCTTGATCTCTCAGGCTATAAGTATCTCCAGTATTCAATCGATTCTCTATTTTAATGGCATTGCCTGCCAAGATATTCTGGATATCCTCCATGTCAGAAAAGCCAATTTGAGGCAGATGCTCTACCGCCATCTCCATTGGGAGCAAAAAAGAATAGTCTCCCGCGTGAACCATAGCATCGACATCTTCCAAAGTATAGGAATCTTCCAAAGCAAAAGCACCGGTTTTCAGACGGCATAGACGTTCTACAATGGCATGAGTGCCCAAAGCCTGTCCCAAATCTCTGGCTAGAGAGCGAATATAAGTTCCTTTGGAACAGGTTATTTTAGCCCGAATGCTTGGACAAGGTGCTTTCTCTCGAATTTCGCAAATTTCAAAATGATCAATCGTGACCCTTCTGGGAGCAAGTTCAATGCTTTGTCCTTTATGAGCTAATTTATAGAGGGGAATCCCATCCTTTTTGATGGCGGAAACCATGGGAGGAATCTGTTGGATCTCTCCGGTCAATCCTTTGACGGCGAGATTCAGCGCCTCCACATTGAGGGAAAATGTTGGATCTGTTACAGTGACATCCCCGTCTCTGTCCAACGTGGGACTGTCACAGCCGAACACAATGACCGCTTCATAAGTTTTTTTCGCTCCCATGATATAATCCTGAAGCTTCGTAGCTTTGCCAATACAAACGGGCAAAACCCCGGTTGCAGCAGGATCAAGGGTACCGGCATGACCGATTTTTGTACCGCGAAACGAACGCTTCAACACATTGAGAACATCGTGAGAGGTGAAATTCTTCGGTTTATTAATATTGATAAAACCGTCCATTTCAACCCTCCAAATAAGCAATTGCGGCTTTTAAAACGGTATCCACACAATCTGAAAAATTACCTTCCAAGGTGCAGCCGCCGGCTGCTTTATGGCCGCCGCCGCCGAATTGAGTGGCGACCATCGTCACATCGCGGCCCTTGCGGCCGCGGAAACCGACTTTGGTAACGCCTTTTTCCATTTCGCGGAAAAAAATGGCAAATTCCACATCAGTGATGCCGATAAGATGATCGATAATTCCTTCGAAGTCGGGTCCCTCTGCAGACAGGGACTGACAAGCCTCATAATTAAGGGAAGAATAAACAAGGCGTCCGTCACATAGCGCTACCGCGTCAGTAAGGACTTTGCCCAGGATCTTTTTCCGACGAAAGGTGACGTTCTCGAAAACATTGGAACGAATGGCTGGGAGATCTGGATGATAATTCATCAGCTCCGCTGCCATGCGCAAGGTTTTGGACGAAGTGGCGGGATAAGTAAAATTTCCGGAATCTGTCAACATTCCCGTATAGAAGCATTCAGCGACCTCTTTGGTCAACGGCCACTTCCAGGCCAAAACCATTTCCGTTAAAATCTGAGTATTTGAAGCAGCATCTCCATCGACATAATTATAATCACCAAAATAGGTATTGGTATGATGATGATCAATATTTACCACTGTGGGACAAGTTTCCCAGAAATCACCAAGATCGCCGCCGCGTTCATGGTCGGACATATCCAATGCCAAAACCAAATCATAGCCGTCATGGTGGACTGTTTCCCGCGGACAGAGGTATTCCACTCCGGGTAAAAAACGGTAGTAATAAGGCAAAGTGCCGTTGACAATGGGCGTTGTTTTCTTTCCCATGGCGTTTAAAAGAAGAGTCATACCCAGCACCGAACCGATATTGTCGCCATCGGGCAGGATATGACTGAGAATAAGCGGAAATTGGCTTTTTTCAATCACTTGATTTATTTCTGCAAACGAATTATTCTTCTTCATGATGATTTCCCTGTTTCGCATTTTCTTTATTGATAATTTGAGCAATACGGATTCCATGTTCAATGGAATCATCATAAATAAATACAAGTTCCGGTGTATAACGAAGTGCCAAGCGGTTAGCGATTTCACGGCGAATAAAACCTGCGCTGCGCTTCAAAGCGTCTTTCGTAGATTGGATATCATCGTGATTGCCCATCACGCTGTAATAAACTTTTGCTTGACGAAGATCTCCAGAGACTTCGACCAAAACCACGGAAACAAAGCCCAAACCGGGATCTTTAATATCGTTCTGCAAAATGTCGGAAATCTCCCGTTTTAACTCTTCGTTAATTCTATCAGAACGGTATTTGGCCATAATCATCTTCCTTTCTTTATGAAATGGCACCATCGATGTTCGCGGATAGGGCTGTGCCCTATCCGCAAGCCAAACCATAGGGCATTGGCTTAATCGATTTGACGTTTTGTTTCTTCCATCATATAAATTTCCATTTGATCATCTATTTTAATATCATTGAAGTTTTCAATACAGATACCGCATTCATAACCGGTAGCTACTTCCTTTACATCATCTTTAAAGCGGCGAAGGGAACTAATATCGCCCTCGTGGATCACAATCCCGTTTCTCAAAAGGCGTACTTTCCCATTGCGAATCACCTTGCCATCGACAACATAACTGCCGGCAACAATGCCTACTTTAGGAACTTTAATGACATCGCGGACTTCCACATGGCCGACAATAACCTCTTTGAATTCAGGATCAAGCAAGCCAGACATCGCAGCTTTGATGGAATCCAAGGCTTCATAAATGACACGATACATACGGATATCAACACCGGCTTTTTCCGCAGCCTTTTTAGTATGAGCGTCAGGACGGACATTAAAGCCGATAATAATCGCGTTGGATGCCTCTGCCAGCATAACATCGGTTTCCACAATGGCACCGACACCACTGTGAATAATATTGACCCGAACTTCATCGGTAGAAAGATTGCGGATGGACTGAGCGAGAGCCTCTACGGAACCGTGAACATCGGCTTTCAATACGATATTCAGTTCCTTAACCGTTCCCTCGGAAATCTGTTTAAACAGGTCATCCAAAGAAACTTTGACATTTTTGCCCATATCCTTTTCACGTTTTTCCGTAGAATTATGCTCGGCAATATGGCGAGCATCCTTTTCATCATCGACACAGACAAAAATTTCACCAGCCGGCGGAACATTGGAAAAACCGAGAATTTCCACAGGTGTGGAAGGGGTTGCCGACTTCGTACGACGGCCTTTATCGTCGATCATGGCGCGGACTTTTGCAAACTCCGTACCGGCTACCAAGATATCACCGACATGAAGTGTTCCCTTTTGCACCAGAACAGTGGCGACAGCACCGCGTCCCTTATCCAACTGTGCTTCGATGATAGTACCACGAGCATTGCGATTGGGGTTGCTTTTCAGTTCGGCAACTTCCGCCACAAGAAGAATCATTTCTAAAAGATTTTGAATTCCTTCATTCTTTTTGGCAGATACCGGTACCATAATCGTATTACCGCCCCACTCTTCGTCTACCAGTCCATATTCTGTCAATTCCTGGCGGATTTTATCCACACTGGCGCCGGGTTTATCGATTTTATTAATTGCTACAATAATAGGGACATCGGCAGCTTTGGCATGGTTGATGGCCTCGATGGTTTGAGGCATCACGCCATCATCAGCAGCAACGACTAAAACCGCAATATCCGTCACCTGGGCGCCACGAGCGCGCATAGAGGTGAATGCTTCGTGGCCGGGAGTATCAAGAAACGTAATTTTCTTCCCGGAAATTTCCACCTGGTAAGCACCGATATGCTGGGTAATGCCGCCTGCTTCATTGGCAATCACATTCGTTTTACGAATAGCATCGAGCAGTGAAGTTTTTCCGTGGTCCACATGACCCATGACGGTAACAACGGGCGGACGTTCCACCAAGGTGCTTTCGTCATCCACATCGTCTTCCATCATCTCCAGTGTCTTATCCACCTTCACTTCCACGGAAATACCAAATTCCGTACCGAGAATTTGTGCAGTTTCCGCATCAATTTCTTGATTAACCGTGGCCATATAACCAAGATCAAAAAGTTTTTTAATCAATTCTGCTGCCGTCTTACTCATAGATTTCGCCAATTCAGAAATCACCACAGTTTCTCCAATAACTACTGTTTTTGGAACCACCGGCGGCATTTCTTCTTTTTTGGCCTTTTTATGTTTAGGATTGGGACGATGACGCATATTTTCAAAATTGTGTCTGTCAAAATCCTTTTTGCGGCTGTCATAGAAGTTATTTTTTTTCTTCTGTTCAAAACGGCGGCTGTCTTTTTTATCTTGAGGGCGCAAGCCTTCCGGCGGCGGTGGAACAGCATTCAACCGTTCGCGATGATTCTGTCCTTGAAAACGGTTTTGTTGTCGATCGTTGGCACGATTCTGAAAATTTCCTTGCTGGCCTTGACTGCGGTTTTGGAAATTTCCTTGCTGATGATCATGATTGCGATTTTGATAACCGCCACTGTTATTATTACGAAAATTCCCCTGCTGACGATCGTTATTCCGTCCTTGGCCGCGATTCTGGAAATTACCCTGTTGGCGGTCGTTGTTACGACTTTGATAACTGCCACTATTGTTATTACGGAAATTCCCCTGTTGACGATCGTTATTCCGTCCTTGACCGCGATTCTGGAAATTACCCTGTTGGCGGTCATTGTTGCGATTTTGATAACCGCCATTGTTATTACGAAAATCACCTTGACGGCGTTGATGATTTTGAGCAAAAACTCCTTGTTGGCGAGGCTGATTATTTCTCTTCTGGAATACTCCCTGCTGACGCGGTTGATCTGTCTCTGCTCGTTCCGTATGAATATGAGGTTTCTGTACTGGGGCTTTGACAGAGGGTTTTTCCTCTGAAACTTTTGCGCTTCCTGCTGATTTTGCCTCATGCTCTTTTGTGGCTTCATTTTCGGCAACTTCATTTTTCGATGATTTTTCTTGTGATTCTTTGGCGATTTTTACGGGGGGTTCATTATGATGTTCGGAACGGGTGGGAGTATCTTCGGTTGTTTCCTTAGATTTTGCCGTTTCAGATGCTGCAGGAGCGGCTTCCTTCTTTTCAGAATTTTTATCCCGATTCATTTCATCGGCTAATTTAGGGCGCATGATATCACGGAGCATATCCGCATGTTGATCCTCCACTGTACTCATATGGTTTTTAACATCTTCACCCATTTTTTTTAGACGCCGAATGACATCCTTACTCTCCATTCCTAATTCCTTCGCCAGTTCATATACTCTTATTTTTGTCATAAACAAACCCCCAATACTACGCTCTCGCGTTAAAATTTTAAATATTTCATAAGCGTTCCGGCGAATCCCGCATCCATGATAAGAACCACATTTCGCGGTGATTTACCAATAGCGCTTCCCAATTCACATTTTTCGCCAAAGATTTTTATGGGAATCCTCTTTTGATCGGCCAGACGCTTCATTTTTCTTTTCGTATTTTCCGGAGCATCCGATGCAACAATCACTAAAGAAGCTCCTCTTTTACTGATTTTTGCCTCCACTGTTGCATCTCCGGAAAAAACCTTCCCGGCTTTTTGTGCAAAGCCCAACATGGTAAAAACACGATCGTCATTGCATATCATCAGCGATTTCCTCTGTCAAACGATCATAAACCTCATCGGGTATTTTAATATTGAGTGCCCGTTCCAAGCTGCGGTTTTTCTTCGCTTTTGTGAGACATTCACTTTCAGGACAAAGATAGGCGCCACGACCGGACATTTTACCGGTTCTGTCCAATACCGCATCCCCCTCTGCAGTGCGCACAATACGGATGAGTTGACGTTTCTCCCGCATTTCACGGCAACCGACACACATTCTTTGAGGAATTTTTTTTGCCATATCAAAGATCCTCCAAGATTTCTCCTTCCACAGGCGCTATATTGCCATCAGAAGGTTCGTCATAGAAGACATCTTCATCAGCTGCAACTTCCATTTCGGAAACCGCCTTAATATCGATTTTCCAACCGGTCAATTTCACTGCCAAACGAGCATTCTGCCCTTCTTTCCCAATGGCCAGGGAAAGTTGATAATTAGGCACCACGACTCTGGCAAATTTCTCGTTTTCTAAAACATCGACGGACTCCACCTTGGCAGGGCTCAACGCATTACTGATAAAAACCTCAGGATCAGGACTCCATTTTACAATGTCAATCTTTTCACCGCGCAACTCATCGACAATGGCCTGTACGCGCATTCCCTTTGCCCCTACACAAGCGCCGAGGGAATCAACATTTTCGTCTTTGCTATACACAGCTATTTTAGAACGACTACCGGCTTCTCGGGCAATACTTTTAATTTCTACAATACCATCGTAAATCTCAGGAACTTCTTGTTCAAACAAACGTTTCAGAAGGCCGGGATGGGTTCGCGAAACAACGACTTGCGGTCCTTTGGTGCTCTTTTTAATTTCTACCATATAGACACGCAAGCGGTCATTCAGATGGTACTCCTCGCCGGGAATCTGTTCGTTGGGCGTAAGAATTGCTTCGGTTTTGCCGATATCCAAATAAACACTCTTATTCTCAATGCGCTGAATCACACCGGTGAGAATATCGCCCTCCATATTCATATATTCATCAAAAATCACATTGCGCTCTGCTTCACGCATGCGCTGAACCACAACTTGCTTGGCAGTTTGTGCTGCAATGCGTCCAAAATCTCGCGGTGTTACTTCTCTTTCGTAAATATCTCCTACTTCATAGCCGGGGTTGATTTTTTCTGCTTCGGCAAGGCTGATTTCCGTGCGATCGTCTTCTACTTCATCTACAATTGTTTTACGAGAGTAAACATGAAAATCACCGGTTTCACGGTTAATCTCAGTGCGGACATTTTGAGAGGAACCAAAATTCTTTTTATAGGCAGAAACCAATGCCGCATCAATAGCGTCTAAAATGATATCTGCGGAAATATTTCTTTCTTTTTCCAAGTCCTTAAGGGCTTCCAAAAATTCGACGTTCATTTGATTACCTCCTAAAATACGGAAAGATTCGCCTTGGCGATCTTTTCAAAGGGTATCTCCAGTCTATCACCGTCTACTGTGATAACGATACTCTTTTCTTTCACTTCATGCAAAATGCCGATGGCTTCTTTACGGCCATTCAAAGGACCGAAAAATCTCACATAAATTTTTTCGCCCACCACCCGTCGGAAATGAGCGTTATTTTTCAGTTTTCGTTCAACACCGGGGGAGGAAACCTCAAGATAATAAGGTTCTTTGATTGGATCCAATTCATCCAAGGGGTCATTAATAAGATCTGTGACATTCTCACAATCGTCCAAATCGACTCCGTCCTCTTTGTCAATATAGATCCGTAAAAACCATTCACTGCCCTCTTTCACGTATTCTACATCGTAGATCTCATAGGGCGTATCGGCAAGAATGTGCGCAATACAGTTTTCAACCGTTTGTTCCACTTTTGATTTTTTTTCCATTAAGATTCTCCGCAAACTACCAATGATATTAAAATTTAAAATATCAATATATCATATAAAAAAGTGGGCAATGCCCACTTTTCATGATGCTATAAGTTCCTAAAATAATACTAGCACATCTTCCGATGCGTGTCAAGAAAAATCAAATAAAATCAATGAAAAGAATTCCGACACACCATGAAAAGCTCCTTTGAAATCAAACTTTTTCACATGCAAAAGGGTAAACTTCCAATCCAGCAAAGGAGCACAAAGGAAGTAGATCTTAAAAAAGATCCGGCATTGAAAAAAGCAACCAGTATCAGAACGAATGTCTAATCACTGCTTGCTTTTATTTCAAAGCTGGTCGGAGCGACACGACTTGAACGTGCGACCTCTACCACCCCAAGGTAGCGCTCTAGCCAAACTGAGCTACGCCCCGAACAGAATATATATTAACTCATTCCAAGGAAAATGTCAACAACTTTTTTTAATAAATTGAATCAATTTTTCCTTCTGTATTTACAGTCAATTATTTTTCTTCACTGAGGCCGAATCCCTTGTGTAATGCACGGACTGCTTGAACCATATCTTCCTCGTGAATCGCACAGGAAACTTTAATTTCCGAAGTAGCGATCATTTCGATATTGATATCATTTTCCGCCAGAATATTAAACATTTTGGCGGCAACGCCGGGATTGGTAATCATTCCAGCCCCCACAATGGAAACCTTTGCAATTTTATCCATATAAGAAGTTTCTTGGGCGTGGAATTGCCATTTCATCTCTTCCATAATTTCTTTTGCTTTGGGAAGATCATCGGCACTCACCGTAAAAGAAATCTTATTACGGTTCTTGCGCTGTCCTGCCTGGATAATCATATCCACATTCACGTGCTCATTTGCCAAAGTATCAAAAATATGAGCCGCTGTACCAGGCTTATCGGGAACATCAAAAATGGAAACTTTGGCAACATTGCGGTCAAAAGCCACGCCGCTGACGGCCATCTGTTGTTCCATGGGGCGACCGCCCATATCATCGACAATGGTGCCTTCGTTATGATTAAAGCTGGAGCGGACATGGATTCTTGTACCAAAATCCTTTCCCACTTCCACACAACGGGGATGGAGAACCCCTGCCCCCATCGTGGCCAGTTCCAACATCTCATCATAAGAAATACGGTCAATTTTATGGGCTTGCGGTTCTACTCGCGGGTCAGTGGTATAAACACCGTCAACGTCTGTGAAAATCTCGCAATAATCAGCGTTCAGCGCTGCTGCCAAAGCAACGGCAGTCGTATCAGAGCCTCCTCTGCCCAAGGTTGTAATATCACCACCAGCAGTAAATCCCTGAAATCCGGCGACAATGGCGATTTTCTTCTCTGCCAAAGCATCTTCCACTCGTTTGGGATCAATGCTTAGAATTTTTGCTTTGGATGCAACGGCTTCTGTAATGATTCCCGCTTGCCACCCGGTAAAGGACACTGCTTTATACCCCATAGCGTTTAATGTCATGGCTAAAAGAGAAATCGTTTGCTGTTCACCAGTGGCTAAAAGCATATCCATTTCTCGTTCGGGAGCTTTATCGTTTAATTCCTTCGCAAGTTCGATGAGATGGTCTGTAGTATCCCCCATTGCCGATACCACAACAACCATGTCGTTGCCTTTGTCATAACTTTCAGCCACACGCTTTGCAACACGACGGATGCATTCTGGGTCAGCAACGGAACTCCCACCAAATTTTTGCACAATCAGAGACATTGTTTCTTCACCTCAAGTTTTATTTCAATCTTATGTTATGCTTCGTCTTCCACGCGAATGATATTATCAATACCATGCACGGCTTCGCTGGACTCTAACTGCTGTTTTGCCTTTAAGAATTTCCCCTCTTGCACCTTGTGAGTTACAACGATGAGAGAGGCTGCGGCAGCACCGCCGCGTTTACAACGTTCCTGCACAACGGAAGCAATGCTGACACCGTTTTCACCAAAAATTTTGGCAATGGATGATAATACGCCGGGAGAATCCTCTACCTGCATACGAATGAAAAATTTTGAAACGTAATCGTTTTGCGTTTTAATGGCTTTGTTCAAGTAGCATGTGCACCCTTGTTGTCCAAGATCACCAAAGACTATATCCCTGGCAACAGCGCAAATATCGCCAACAATGGCGCTGCCGGTAGGCAAATCCCCTGCTCCCCGACCGTAAAACATGGTTTGTCCCACGACGTCGCCATCGACAAACACCGCATTAAATGTATCGTTCACCGCTGCCAAAGGATGGTCCGTAGGGATCATGACGGGATGAACTCTGGCTTCGATGGCACCGTTATCTTCTTTGGCAATCCCCAAAAGTTTAATGACGTATCCCAATTTCCGGGCAGCAGCGATATCTTCCGCTGTAATTTTATCAATTCCTTCCACATACACATCGTCCAAAGTGACACGGCTGTTATAGGCAATGGATGCAAGGATCGCCACTTTTCTGGCAGCATCCCAACCACCGATATCGGCAGTGGGATCCGATTCCGCATAGCCAAGACGTTGTGCTTCCTTCAGCACATCGTCAAAATCGATGGACTCATGATACATTCTCGTCAAAATATAGTTCGTGGTGCCGTTGACGATTCCCATGATACTGTCAAAATGATTGCCGATCAAATCCGTCTTTAATACGTCGATAATAGGAATCCCTCCGGCGACAGAAGCTTCAAAACGAAGGTCTACGCCTTGTTCTGTGGCGGCATTCAACAATTCCTTGCCATGGATCGCCATAAGGTCCTTATTAGCAGTTACGATGCTTTTTCCTTTAGCAATGGCTTTTTCGATAAAAGTTTTAGCTACGGTGGTGCCACCGATCACTTCTACGACGATATCAAGACCTTCGGTATTCAAAAAGGCATCAATATCATCAGTGACCAACCCGGCGGAAAGACCGATCTCTTCTAAATGCTTTTGCGCTGTTTCTTTCTCCCGTTCCAATACAGCAACGAGCTCCAAATCGCATTTGGTGCGAATGGAAAGAACATCGCGATTTCTTTGCAAAATGGTAGCGGCACCATAACCGACGGTACCCAAACCCATAATTCCAATTCCGATTGTCTGACTCATGCTTTTTCTCCTATATAGGTATTAAGTGCATTTTATCAAAAATAGTGTGTATTTGCAATAGTTGAAAATTATTATCTTTTTGGGAATAATTATTGCAATGCAAGGAAAAAGTAAATATAATATAAGTAAAGAATTTTAAATAAAGGAGACCATATTTCATGGAAGAAAATACAAAAAAAATAGCAGCCCTTTTAGACCATCTCGTTCATCATAACGAGCACCACGCTGAAGAAATCCATGAATTGGCCGAAAATGCGAAAAAAGCCGGCAACGATGAGGCTGCGGCTCTCATCGCGGAAGGCGTGACATTGATGGACCAATCCAACAAGAAACTCCGCGAGGCACTGAAAGCGCTGACAGAATAAGGAGGTATGCTTTATGTGTTTGGCAAAAGTTTATTTGGGAGAACCCAATCAGGGCGATCCCGTAGCCGAAAGTGTTACTGCATTGGATACGACTGCCAATGAAGTAACGGTAAGAACTCTTTTTGGTGATACGAAGACCTTTGCGGGAACGGTAAAATCCATTGATTTTACCGATTCCATCATTACCATTGAAACCGCATAACGAACAAAATGAGACGTGAGTTTCACGTCTCATTTTCCATTGGAGAAGGGGAAAAAACATGGCTGAAAAATTCGACTTCAAAAAAGAATACAAGGACCTATACCATCCAAAAACAACGCCTACCTTAATTGATGTACCGCCGATTCGCTTCATTATGGTAGATGGAAAAGGCGATCCAAATACGTCTAAGGATTATGCCGAAGCTTTGGAATTACTGTACGGCCTTTCCTTTTCAATTAAAATGTCGAAAATGTCAGATGCTCTTCCCGCAGGATACTTTGATTATGTGGTACCGCCCCTGGAGGGACTTTGGTGGCTGGAGGACAAATCCTTTGACGGTATCAACATCACCGATAAATCTCGTTTTTGCTGGACCTCGATGATCCGCCAACCGGATTTTGTTACGGAATCGGTATTTGAAACCGCCAAAGCAAAACTAGCACAAAAAAAGCCTGGGCTTCCTTTGGGCAAAGCCAGGCTAGATGTATATCATGAAGGGCTTTCCGTACAGATCATGCACATCGGTCCTTACGATGATGAACCGCACAGCATCATTTCTATGAAAAATTTCATTCATGCCCAAGGCTATACTGATGATTTCAGCAATGAGCGAAAACACCATGAAATATATTTGAGTGACCCGCGCCGTACCCCACCGGAGCGGCTCAAAACGATTATTCGTCATCCCATTGCCGCAAAAGAATCCTAACTAAGTAAAGCATTCAATGAAACGAAGCGAACGCAAGCAATCGCTTCGTTTTTTAATGGGTCATCCCCACGGTATTTAAAATGATTACCCCAGCTAATACCAAGACGATGCCTACGATCCCCAAAATAGAGATGCTCTCCTTAAAAATCAAAACCGAGATCAAAGTGGCGGCCACGATCCCAATGCCGCACCAGGTAGCATAAGCTGCACTGAGATTGATGGAATTCAGGGCTCTGGAAAAAAAGAAATAACAGGCTCCGTAAAAAATCAAGGTTAAAAGCGTGGGAAACAGCTTCGTAAATCCCGCAGAAGCTTTAAGAAAGGTCGTGCCAAACAGTTCCAAAACAATGGCAATTCCTAAAAGTACATATGGCATAGGTTTAATTCCTCTCTTTCCTTTGATTTGGAAACATCTCTTGTTCAAAAACTTCTCTCAATGCCTGATAAAAAATATAACTACTCTCCAGAAAATTATTTTTGACTTCCTCGCCAATCATCTCCATAGCTTCCGATTCTGGGCGGTAAAATACGGACAACACTTCATCGGCGTATTTTTGCCCAGCTTCGGTAAAATGAAGCAATTTATTTCTTTTGTCTTCGGGATGAGGAACCCTGACAATGTAACCTTTCTTAGCCAATACCGTCAATGCGCTGTGGACAGTCTGCTTCGGCAAAAGCATTTTTTCACAGATGAATTTCATAGTACAACTGTCGGGATGCTGATCGATCAGGTAAAGAATGCACCAGGTATTTACTGTGATTCCCTTTGACTTTGCCAGCTGATTGGAGATATCATTCAATCCGAACCAAAAATCATAATATCTTCGAATATCCTTGGAATATTGCATAATGTTCCCCTTTATTAAATTAGTCTTTATTTCGGACTATTTGATTATATCACAACTCTAAATATTTGTCAATCATAAAAAAACATACCTCAGTACATGAGGTATGTTTTTCTTTGCAATATCAAGGAAATCATTGATTCAACATTTCTCGCAGTAATTGATTGACAGTACCAGGATCGGCCTTACCCTTTAATTCCTTCATACACTGCCCTACAAGGAAACCAAGGACTTTCTCTTTTCCGCCTTTATATTCCTCCACAGTTTTAGGATGATTCTCCAAAACCTTCATCACAGCGTCTTTGATCAGGTTATCGTCGCCTACCATGGCCAGATTATGTTCCTCCACATAGGCTTTGGGATCAAGATTGTCATGCCACACTTCTGCAAAGACTTTTTTAGCAGTATTGCGATTGATGACGCCATCGCGCACCATATTGATAATATCGGCCAATTTGGCAGCGTCGAGCAAAAGATTGAAGGAATCCTCCTCCCCTTCCTTGGCCAAACGCATAAAATCGCCCAAAAGCCAGTTAGCGACCTCTTTGGGATTATCGCAGATATGGTTCACTTCCTCAAAATAATCCGCCAACGCTTTGATGCCTACGATGATCCCAGCGTCATATTGAGAAAGTCCGTATTTTTCAATATACTGCTCCTTCCGTTCTTTGGGAAGCATGGGTAAGCTCCGACGAATGGACTCTTTCCATTCGTCGCTAATCACCACGGGGGCCAGATCTGGTTCAGGGAAATAACGGTAATCCTGGGCATCCTCTTTTGAACGCATGGCCGTGCTTTTTCCCGCATTGTCGTCCCAGCGGCGGGTTTGCTGGATTACCTTTCCACCGTCTTCCAAAACTTCGATTTGGCGCTTTCGTTCCGATTCAATAGCCCGCGCAATGGCACGAAAAGAATTCATGTTCTTCATTTCCGTTCTGGTGCCGAATTCCTCCTGTCCTTCAGGGCGGACTGAAAGATTGATATCGGCGCGAAGAGAACCTTCTTGCATCTTACAATCGGAGACCCCAAGATATTGCAGGATAGATTTAAGATTTTCCAAATAAGCGATTACCTCTGCGGCACTGCGAAAATCCGGTTCGGAAACGATTTCAATCAGGGGAACGCCGCAACGATTATAGTCTGCCAGAGTAGCGTCAAAAATCGGATCGTGGATCAGTTTCCCCGCATCCTCCTCCATATGGATCTCATGGATCCCGATCTTCTTTTGAAACCCTTCCCCCTCAATCTCCAAATAGCCATTTCTGCAAATAGGAAGATAAAGCTGAGAAACTTGATAGGCTTTGGGCAAATCAGGATAAAAATAGTTTTTTCGGTCAAATTTCCCATAGGGCGTGATATCGCAATTGGTCGCAAGACCTACAGCCACGGCAAATTCCACCACTTTTTCATTTAAAACAGGCAGAACGCCGGGCATTCCTGTACAGATGGGGCAGCAATGGGTATTGGGTTCACCGCCGAATTCTGTGGTACAAGAGCAGAAAATTTTTGTTTTGGTGGCAAGTTCCACATGAACTTCCAATCCGACAACCATTTCGTATTTCATCTTATTCTGCTCCTTTCATTGCAATTTCGGGAATTTGTTTATGAAAATCCGTCAACTGTTGATAAGCGTTGGCAGCCCGTAATACAATAGCGTCGTGAAAAGCATTACCAATCATTTGCACGCCGATGGGGAGTCCGTTGCCGTCAAAGCCGCAGGGTAGAGAAATCCCCGGCAAACCTGCCAAGTTCACAGAGACAGTATAGATATCGCTCAAATACATTTTCAACGGATCTTTGAGGCTGTCTCCAATCTTCGGAGCTGTGGCGGGGGCTACAGGGCCTAAGATCACATCGTACTTTGCAAAGGCTTCATCAAAGCTTTTTTTGATTAGAGCCTTGACTTGCAGGGCTTTATTGTAGTAGGCATCGTAATATCCACTGGAAAGAGCGAAAGCTCCCAACATGATGCGTTTTTTCACCTCACTGCCGAAACCTTCTGTCCTAGTTTTCAAATAGAGATCCCGTAGCCCTTCGGCATCTTCCGAGCGATAGCCGTACTTGACACCGTCATATCGAGAAAGATTAGAACTTGCTTCTGCCGAGGCAATGATGTAATAAGCCGGCACAGCGTATTCCACCATAGCGAGATCAAATTCCTCCACTTCGGCACCGTGGTCTGCCAGTAGTTTCGCCGCCGCCAAAACGTGATCTTTCACTTCGCCGTCGAGACCATCGCCAAAGTAGGAAGTGGGGATCCCAATTTTTAAACCCTTCGCACCATCATCTATGGTATCCATCATGGTTCCATCCATCCCCATAGACGTGGAGTCCTTTGGATCTTTTCCCATAATCAAGTCGAGAATGGCAGCACAGTCTTTGGCCGTGGGAGCCACAGGCCCCATCTGATCCAAAGAAGAACCGTAAGCAATCAAACCAAAACGGGACACCGTGCCATAAGTCGGTTTCATACCGGTCACACCGCAATAAGAAGCGGGCTGACGAATGGAACCACCAGTATCGGAGCCGATGGCAAAAGGTACTTCACGACCGGCAACCGCTGCAGCGCTTCCACCACTGGAACCGCCGGGAACATGAGAAAGATCCCATGGATTTTTGGTGATTCCATCGTAAGATGTTTCCGTAGTGCTTCCCATAGCAAATTCATCCATATTAGTCTTTCCAAGGATGACATTGCCATTTTCCTTTAATTTTGTCACCAAAGTCGCGTCGTAAGGCGGTTGAAAACCACTGAGAATTTTAGAAGCGCAGGTGGTTTCCAATCCCAATGTGCAAATATTATCTTTGATGCCATAGGGAACTCCCGCCAAGGGGCTGTCTAAAGTCCCATGGTCAATCTTTGTTTGTACTTCCGCAGCCTCCTTCATTGCGTACTCTTTTTCCGCACGTAAAAACGCGGAGACATCGCTGTCAACGGCATCGATTCGGTTGAGATAATATGCGGTTAACTCCTCAACTCCAATCTCCTTTGCTTTAATTTTTGCCCCCAATTCCAGAGGCGTCATTTGATATGTTTGCATCGTCAGCCTCCTTATTCCACTGTCTTGGGTACGCGGAAGGCACCCTCGTCACTGTCGGGCGCGTTCGCCAAAATCGCGTCACGGTCGTAAGACGGAACCACTTCATCCTTACGGAATACATTGGTAACTGGCAACACATGGGACATAGGTTCCACATCGGCGGTATCGACCTGATTCAAAATGTCCATATAGTCAATGATTTTACTGATTTCATCTTTGATCTTTGCTTTCTCATCGTCACTCAAAGAAAGCCTGGCCAAAGAAGAAACATAATCGATCAATTCATCGGTTACTTTCATATTCTTCTCCTTTATTTTATTATTTATTTTAAATAGGGCCGCATGGGAATACCTTTGGCCGTCAGTACGTCTTTAATTTCCGATACATGATAATTTCTCGGCAATTTCGGGGAATAAAGCATAGAACTGATGATTGCCGCCGAAGCGCCGGTTTTTAGAAAAGCGTCGGCAATATGATCGGGATTCCCTGCGCCTCCCGAAGCAATAACAGGAATATTGACATGGTCCGAAATCAGTTTTGTAATTTCCAAATCGTAGCCTTCGTGGGTTCCGTCCTGATCAATACTATTGATGCATAATTCTCCCGCGCCCCGGGATTCCCCCTCCTTGGCCCATTCCAGAGCGTCCATCCCAGTAAAGGTGCGAGCGCCGTCAATGGCGATCTCATAGCCGGAAGGAATATTTTTCGTTTTTCCCACTCGCTTTACCTGCATACTTAAGATGATGCACTGAGTGCCAAAGGCCTTTGCTCCTTCGTTAATGATATTAGGATTCCGCACAGCCATAGAATCAATACTAATTTTTTCCGCACCGGCTTTTAAAACCTGATACATATCATCGAGATTCCGAATGCCACCGCCGACAGAAAAAGGAACAAACACATTTTTTGCCACCATTCGCACAGTTTCCAGATCAATGGGCTTTTTTTCGGCGCTAGCAGTAATATCATAAAACAAAATCTCGTCGATCTGATCTTCATAAATGCGTCGGGCGATCTCTTCCGCCGTGCCAATATCGAAATTATCTTGAAATTTATGGGCTTTGGTTACCATACCGTCGCGCATATCAAAGCAGGCCAATAAACGCTTGGTTAACATGATATTTCCCCCTCTGCGATTTTCGTAAAGTTTTCTATGATTTTCAAACCCAAAGGGCCGCTTTTTTCCGCATGAAACTGGGCAGCAAAAATGTTTTCATGCTGAACCATGCAGCAAAATTCTCCATCATAGTCGGTAACAGCCAAAATATCTTCAGAGTTTTCCGGCACCACATGATAGGAGTTCACATAGTAGAAATGGCCGGAGGTTCCTAAATCTTCAACAAGGCGATGATTTTTTTTGAAAATCACTTCATTCCAACCCATTTGCGGTACGCGAACTTTGCTATCGTCAAAACGCTTAACGCGTCCTTTCAACCAACCAAGACAGGGAACATTTCCTTCTTCGCTAAACTCAAAAAGGATCTGCATTCCGATACAAATCCCCAAAAAAGGAATCTTATCTTGCAATACGCGGTGCTCCAGACCTGCAACCATATTCATTTCGTTTAAAGATTTTAGTGTAGCCTCCGCAGAGCCGACTCCGGGAAGGACGATGCCTGAAACATCTCCCAATTCTTCGGGAGATTTGACCATCCTGACATCATGTCCCAATTTCTCAAAGGCGTTAAAAACGCTGGGAGCGTTTCCCGCTTTGTAATCTATGACTCCGATCATATTATCATCCACCTTTATTGTTGATTGTCAGCGCCTGAAAGCGCTTGATATATTCATCCTCCACTTCCGCCATATCACGAAACTCCAAGGGATGTTTTTGTTTCAAATGATATTCCTTACGAAATCCTCCGGATATATGAAGATGCTCAAACTCATAATACATCATATCGTCATCAATTTCACGAAGCATTTTCTTCTCTTCTTTCTCAAAGTGAAAAATGCCAAAGGCATCAAAAAGGACTTCGCTCAAATGAGCCTCGATCTCACGGTACCGGGGCATCCCCGCTTTTACCGGGCGGGTCACATCCGACAGATAAGCTTCCGAAGCGTCATGAAGCAAAAGGGCCAGTTGCATTCTACGAGAATACCCTCTTGCTTCAGCCTCATAAGAACAATTGAGACAGTGTTGCGCTACACTATAAAAATGCAAGAAATGTCCGTTGGCCCTGGTCATCAATGACAGAGCGTGAGCAATGTCTGAAATGCGAAAATCCTCTTTACGAGGATTTAAAGGATACATTACTACATTTGTAAAAGTACAAATCGGTTCCAGGGGAACCGTATTTTCTCTCCCTTGTTTTTGCTCCATTCTTTCCATCGTTTTTTCCATCGCAAACCTCGTTAATAAACGGCCAAAATTCGTTCCGCAACCTGGCGTTTGGTTAATCGTAAATTCATTGCTTCTTTCTCAATATAATGATGGGATTCTTCCTCCGTCATGCCCTTTTCAGCAATTAATAAACATTTTGCTTTATAAATCACCTTTAAGTCATCAAGGCTTTTCAAAAGCTGGCGGTTTTTTTCTTTCAAGGCCATAATGCGATGTTGAGCGCTGCGGGCATAGCGGATTGCATCATGAAATGTTTGACGATTTAAAGGTTTCGTTAAAACAAAAATTCCTCGTTCTGTACCAAAGCGGCCAAAGATCTCCTCCTGCCCTGCCTTAATGATGACGAGCACCGCAGCATCGGTCTCCGCAATTTGAAATGCCAGCTCTCGACCGGTCTCGTCAGATAAAGGCATATTAATGATTACCATCTGGTACGCGCTGTTAATTAACTTCCTCCGCGCTTCCGAAGCAGAAGGCACCGAATCGACTCCCGTATATCCAGTGGATTGGAGAAGATCCTTTAATACAGATTTTCCTTTTTCTGAGCCAGAAGCAATTAGAACTTTATCCAAAATGCACCTCTTAACGGTAAATTATAAACATTATACACTAAAACAGAAAAAAATACTATTCATTTTTTCATTGCTTTCGTAAAAATTTTGGTCATACGTTTCCTACTTCCAAAACAGAAAGGACATAATGTTTTTTATGAAAGCCGAAAAGACCCCGAATAAAATGATTTCAAAAAATTTAAAAAAAGGTATTGCATTTTCCAGCACAGTTTGTTATAATATGTTCAACATCAATAAGTCAGCAATGAGGCTGTTAAAAATACCTTGTATTTTTGACAGCTTTTTTTATTTTCTTTTTGTAACCATAGGAGGTAGAAAACCATGACTAAAAACAGCGTAAGTGAAAATTTTGCTTCAAACGTTTTTAATGAAGCTGTAATGAAAGAACGGCTTCCCAAGGAAACATACCAGTCAATGAAAAAAACCATGGAACAAGGGCTAAGTCTTGATGCATCTACAGCGCAAATTGTGGCAAACGCCATGAAAGATTGGGCACTAGAAAAAGGTGCGACCCACTACACCCACTGGTTCCAGCCAATGACCGGGGTTACGGCAGAAAAACATGACTCCTTTATCTCCCCCACTGCTGATGGCAAAGCCATTATGGAATTTTCCGGGAAAGCTTTGATCATGGGGGAACCCGATGCTTCCAGCTTCCCTTCGGGCGGTTTGCGCGCAACCTTTGAAGCCAGGGGTTACACCGCCTGGGATCCCACTTCCTACGCTTTTGTGAAAGATGGCACCCTTTACATTCCTACAGCGTTCTGTTCCTATACTGGAGAAGTGCTTGATAAAAAAACTCCCTTGCTTCGCTCTATGGAAGCTTTAAATAAACAGGGGCTTCGTGTATTAAAATGTCTTAATATGCCCGCTAATCGCATTGTTGTCAATGTCGGTCCGGAACAGGAATATTTCTTGGTAGACCGTGAAAAATATAAAGAGCGGAAAGACCTCGTTCTTACAGGTCGCACTTTGTTTGGGGCGATGCCTCCCAAAGGTCAAGAATTGGATGACCATTATTTTGGCAGCATCAAAGACCGTGTCGGTGAATTTATGAAAGATCTTGACGAACATCTTTGGTCCTTCGGTATTTACAGCAAAACGAAGCATAATGAAGTGGCCCCTGCCCAGCATGAATTCGCTCCTATTTTCTGCAAAGCAAACCTCGCTGTGGACCAAAACCAACTCGGTATGGAAACTTTGAAAAAAGTTGCCATCAAACACAATATGGCTTGTTTGCTTCATGAAAAACCTTTTGCAGGGGTGAATGGTTCCGGGAAACATAATAACTGGTCCATCGGCACCGACCTTGGTGACAATCTTCTTGATCCAGGAAAAGATCCACTGAACAATAAACAGTTTTTGATCTTCCTTTGCGCTATCATTGAAGCCGTGGATGATTACGCTGATTTGCTCCGCTTAAGCGTCGCTACTGCCGGGAACGACCACCGTCTCGGAGCTAACGAAGCGCCTCCCGCCATTATTTCTATTTTCCTCGGCGATTATTTGAGCAAAGTATTGGAAGCCAAAGTCGCTGGCAAGACCTCGTTGAAAGACAGCGAAAACAAACTCCAGACCGGAGTGGAAAGCTTACCCGTATTGAACAAAGACAACACCGATAGAAACAGAACCTCCCCCTTCGCTTTCACTGGTAACAAATTTGAATTCAGAATGCCCGGTTCTTCCCAATCCATAGCTGGTTTGAACTTCGCTTTAAACACCATGGTTGCCGAAAGTTTGAGAAAACTGGCAGATCGTTTGGAAAGCGCCGATGACCTTGACAGAGCCATCGACGAATACATCAAAGATATTATGGATCTCCATTACAACAGGATTGTCTTTAACGGCAATAACTACTCCGATGAATGGAAAGAAGAGGCGGCAAGACGCGGCCTTCCCAACCTTGTCAATACTCCTATGGCACGCCGTGAATTCATCAACGAAAAGAACATTGATTTACTTACTAGACACGGTATTTTGACCAAAGAAGAAATGTACAGCCGCTATGAAATCAATATGGAAAACTATGCCAAAACTATTAATATTGAAGCTCTCACCATGTTGGAAATGGCAAAAGAACAGATTCTTCCCGCTGTTTTGAAATATACCAAGGGAGTGCTGAAAGGTTTGGCATTGAAAAAAGATTGCGGCATCGCGGCAGAGGAAGAAACAAAATATGCCGCAAAACTTTCGGAACTTTCCGAAAAAATGTTTGTGAAAATCAAAGCGTTGGAAGATACGTTAGAAGCGAAAGATACATCCGATATTGAAGCGGAAGCCATGTACTATGCCGATAAAGTGCTCCCTGCTATGGAAGAATTAAGAGCCGTCAGTGATGAACTCGAGACCATGGTGGATGAAAAAGCATGGCCGATTCCTACCTATACGGATCTTCTGTTCTATCTTTAATTGCTACCCCCACCGGCAATATGCCGGTTTACAAAAAGGAATGCTCCCTTCGATTCAGCCCGAAGGGAGCATTTATTTTGTTTTCATCGTTTAACAATACGTTTCCAGCCATTGCAGCAAATCGCAAAAGACTTCTTTTCGATTCAATTCCTGGCAAAGTTCATGACGGGCACCAGGATACAATTTGACATTAACGTCACACAGACCGGCATTTTGATAAATTTTTGCGACATTTTTCACACCTTTTCCATAAGGCCCTAAAGGATCCTCTTCCCCTGACAGGAACAGCACCGGCATTTTAGGATCTATTGTTTTCATCGCTCGGGAGTCATTGGCTAAAATATTCAAGGTAATCAAATCCACAAAACCCGACGCAGTAAACGTCTTGTTGCGCTTTTCATCCTTTGACATTTCTATCACGACGTTATCGTCGCGGCAAAGCCATGCCCAATCGCTAACAGGATTTTGGATCCGCCTGTTATAGGAACCAAAAACAAGATGTTCCAGCATTTTACTACGATATCGTTCCCCTTTTGCTTTCACCGTCATCTTAGCCAGGAAACGGCCGGGAGCGGCTCCGGGATTTTTGGCTCCAGTGCCCATGATAATCGCACCGCTGGCAAGACCAGGATAGCAACACAGGAAACAACGAACGATAAAAGAGCCCATACTATGTCCCATCACAAAATGTTTCTGTTCAGGGAAACGGCGTTTCAATAAGGAATAACAGCCGTAAAAATCATCGATCATCTTTTGATATCCGTCATGTTTCGCAATAAATCCCAAGTCACGTTCATGGGCCGCCGTCATGCCGTGGCCCAAATGATCACTGTAGGCGACGGCGAAGCCATGTTCCGCCAAAAAAGAGAACAATTCCATGTAGCGTTTGCCATAGTCACACATTCCGTGGGCGAACTGCACCACGGCTTTAGGTTGCTCCGTAGGTACAATCAATTCGCCTCTGATAGTTTGTCCTTTTTCCTTGCTGGGAAATGCGATGGATTCCCTTTTAATGTTCATTTTACCACCTATGATCATGAAACTATGTTCCGCTTATCTCGTTGACTCGCAATGATGTTAGATACCATTTTAAAAGATTTGACAAAAAAAATCAATCGCAGTAAAATCAAGCCATGAAACGTGAAATCCAGATCCACCCTTTAGAGCCTATATTCGATGAAAATTCCCGTATTCTAATTCTGGGAACCTTCCCTTCGGTAAAATCCAGGGAAACAAAGTTCTATTACGGTCACCCTCAAAACCGTTTTTGGAAGGTGATCTCTACTTTGGTTGGAGAAGCTATTCCCACTACTATTGAAGAAAAAACAACACTGTTATTAAGGCATGGAATCGCCCTTTGGGATGTACTGGCATCTTGTGAAATTAAAGGATCTTCCGACAGCTCCATCAGTAATCCAAAGCCAAACGACATTGGGGCGATCATTCAGAAAACGCAGCTGCGCCAGATATTTACCAATGGTAAAAAAGCTCAACAGCTTTACGAAAAATTCATTGCGCCTCAGATCAACATGGAAGCTCATTGTCTTCCCTCTACCAGTCCTGCCAACGGACGTTTTCACTTGGAAGAACTTTTGTCAGCTTGGAAAGTCATTGCGACGTATCTGGTGGAAACAAAGCGAGTTGTATGAAATATGGGAAAAGCCGAAATCAAACAGGGCTTCCAGTGATAACGATAACGGCAAATCTACATTAATATCACTAACATATAAAAATCTCACTAACATATAAAAATCGTCCACAGCATCACGTGGACGATTTTTTAGCATTACAGTTTTATAATGACCCAATACTCATTTAGCGTTTGAAAAACCGTTTGATCGCAAAAAGATTGCAATCCATATTAAGAGCTGCAATGGCGTCGGTTAAAGGTATTTCTTTGGGACAGACCCGCACACAATTTTGGGCGTTACCGCATTCCTGAATTCCACCGTGCCCGATCAGGGCAGCCAACCGTTCTTCTCTTTGCATTCTCCCCAAAGGATGGGCATTGAACAATCGCACCTGGGCGATGGCATTAGGACCAATAAATCCCGACTTCTCATTAAAATTAGGGCAGGCCTCCGCGCAACAACCACAAGTCATGCAGCGTGAAATATCATAGGCCCAGCGGCGGACATTTTCATCGTACCGAGGACCGCGTCCCAAAGGAAATGTACCGTCAATAGGAATCCATGCGCGTACTCGCCGAAGATTATCAAAGAGGATTTGACGGTCTACCATCAAATCGCGAATCACAGGAAACTTTGTTAGGGGTTCCAAAGTGATAGGCTGGTCGCCTTTTTCTTCCAAAATACGGTCAATCAACGCGGAACAGGATTGCCGGGGTTTTCCGTTGATAATCATAGCACAAGCACCGCAGACTTCTTCAAAACAATTGCATTCCCAAACCACAGGGTTAACCGTTTTTCCTTCCGCATTCACCGGGTTCCTTTGAATCTCCATTAAAGAGGAAACCACGTTCATATTGGGACGATAAGGGATTTTAAAGTCCTCCCAGTAATGTTGGCCTTCAGGGCTGTCCTGTCGTTTGATATGCAGTGTAAAAAACTCTTGCACAGAAAACACCTCCTTATTTCCCATAAGTCCTGGCCACAGGCTGAATATGGGAAATATCTACATCTTCCCATTCAAAACGAGGCCCTTCTTTGGTCCAAAATGCCTTGGTGGTCTTTAAGAAATCAGTGTCATTGCGGTCGGGAAATTCCGGCTTATAGTGAGAACCGCGGCTTTCATTACGGTTCAAAGCACCAATGGTAATAACCCGCGCCAGCTCCATCATATTCTTCAACTGCTTGGTAAACATGACAACCTGGTTGGAGTAAAAGCCGTTGTCAATCATATTGATGTGGCTCCAACGTTCCATAAAGTTTTGCAATTCAACATCGGTAGCGGCAAGGTCTTTATTGTTCCGAACCACGGTAACATTTTTTGTCATTAATTCTCCCATCTCACGATGAAGTATGTAAGGGTTTTCCGTACCGTGCATGGAACGTATAAAAGAATCATACTCTTCTTCCTTTTTCCTATAAGATTCAAATAAGGAAGATCTCGTTTCCTCGGCTGAATGATCCAATCCCGACACGTAAGCCGCTGCGGCAGGACCGGCCACCGTACCACTGTACAAAGCGGAAAGCAAAGAGTTTGCACCAAGGCGATTGGCCCCGTGGTACATATAATCGCATTCCCCGGCAGCAAAAAGCCCGGGGATGCAAGTCATGTGGTTCCAATCCACATGAACGCCGCCCATGAAATAATGAACACCGGGGAAAATCTTCATCGGAACTTTTCGTGGATCATCGCCATGGAATTTTTCATAAATTTCTACAATACCACCAAGACGTTCATCAATATATTTGGCGGGAAGATGGCTCAGATCGAGATAAACTTGGTTTTTGCCGTCGATCCCCAACCCCATTTCCACACAGACCTTATAAATGGCTCGAGCAGCGATATCCCGGGGAACAAGATTGCCATACGCGGGATACATTTCTTCCAAAAAATACCATGGTTTTCCGTCTTTATATGTCCAAATACGTCCTCCGTCGCCTCGGGCTGACTCAGACATCAATCGCGTCTTGTCATCCCCCAACATGGCTGTGGGATGAATCTGCACAAATTCTCCATTGGCATAGGCGGCACCTTGCTGGTAAACGATGGAAGCGGCGCTACCTGTATTGATGATGGAATTCGTACTTTTTCCAAAAATCATCCCCGCGCCTCCGGTGGCAATAATGACCGCATCCCCACGGAATTCACGAATTTTCATAGTAGCGAGATCTTGGGCAATACAGCCACGGCACACGCCTTGTTCATCAATGACTGCGGAAAGAAATTCCCAGCCTTCATATTTTTTTACAATTCCCGTATCTTCATAACGACGCACCTGTTCATCACAGGCATAGAGCAATTGCTGGCCGGTAGTCGCCCCGGCAAAAACTGTTCTTCTTTTTTTAGTACCGCCGAAACGACGCAGGTCCAGAAGCCCCTCTTTGGTACGACTGAAAGTAGCTCCCATGCGATCCATAGTATAAATCAGCTCCGGCGCAGCTTCTATCATGCCTTTCACGGGCGTCTGATTGGCCAAAAAATCGCCGCCATAGATCGTATCGTAAAAATGCTCGTCTGTGGAGTCTCCCTCCCCTTTTGTGTCCAGGGCAGCGTTAATCCCCCCCTGAGCACAAACGGAATGGGAACGTTTCACAGGTACCAACGATATTAAATCCACGGCAATGCCGCGTTCCACGATTTTGATCGTACTCATCAAACCAGCGAGACCGCCGCCTACTACGATGATTTTTTCTTTCGACATTTATCTCGCCTCCTTTAGAATATAATGCGATAATTGGCAATGGCGACAAGAATAATAATCGATAAGATACTGAGGAAAACAAAAATCGCCATCGTGATATAGGTAAAAATCTTTTGCACCCTGGGCCCTTGTATGATTCCCCAAGTGATCAACAAAGTAAAAAGGCCATTGCTAAAATGGAAAATCGCGGCAACTACACAAACACAATAAAGGAAAAGGCCCAAAGGATTTTGCAGAACATAGACAAAGCTCACCAAAGTATCGCTGACACCGTCAGTAAAAATACGGAGAGTCAGCACATGGAATATCACGAATATCGTAGTAATGATTGCCGTGATCCGCTGTAAATAAAACATCCAATTCCGTGCATAAGTATAGCGCAGCACATTATTTTTGGCCATATAGACGATGTAGATACCATAAGCCGCATGAAAAATAATGGGAATCGCAATCAGCAACAATTCCGCTATAATGATAAAGGGGATTCCCCTCATTCCGGCGATGGTAACATTGGCATAAAAATTCGGTCCAGCCAAAGCAGTGCTGTTTAACAACAGATGCACACAGAGAAAAATTCCCACCGGTATCAGGCCCACCAAAGAGTGGAGCCGTCGAATAAAAAAGTTACTTCTTTTTTTCACTCTGAATCCTCCAAACATCAACCAAACAAACTTTAGCTTTTTACTTCCTCATCAAGATAGTGAAGGAACAAACCGCTTCTCAATTTCGGTTCAAACCATGTGCTTTTTGGCGGCATAATCTTGCCGCTGTCCGAAATATTCATGAGATCGGAAATCTCTACAGGGTACAGAGCAAACCCGATACTGTCTTCTTCGCGACAGCGCCGGACAATTTCTTCATTCCCACGAATACCGCCGATAAAATCAATGCGTTTGTCCGTACGCACATCTTTGATACCAAAAATCGGCTCCATAACCGTAGTCTGCAAAATTGCCGCATCTAGATTTTTGGCGGGATCATCATGTCCATAAAGCTCCTCATGGGCCGTGAGCTTGTACCAAGTATCGCCAAGATAAAGACCGAACTCATGCTTCTGAGTAGGATAGAATAACCCCTCTGCCTTTTCAACAGCGAAATTCTTTTCAATCTCCGCCAGAATTGTTTCATAGGACTTTTCCGCAGGCTTATGAACCACGCGATTGTATGCCATAATCGACAAATCACTATCAGGAAAAATTGCTGCCATAAAATAATTATAGGGAGCATCTCCTTCCTGATCGGGATATTGCTCTCTGCGCAATTTTCCCACAGCAGCTGCAGATGCAGTACGATGGTGGCCGTCGGCAATATAAATTTTATCCAACTTCTCAAAAGCGGAAGCCAAAGAATCTAAGATTTTATCATCATCCACAACCCAAAGTTTATGGCCGACTTGGTCTTCACTGATAAAATTATAAACCGGTTCATGGTTTTTGAGCCACCGGGAAATAATGGAATCGATCTCATCGGTATGACGATACGTAAGGAACACCGGTTCCGTATGGCAGTTACATACGTCAAAATGGCGAATGCGATCCTGCTCTTTTTCTTTGCGGGTCAATTCATGTTTCATTACTGCACCGTTTTCATAGTCTTCCACTGCCACGGCAGCTACGAGACCGGTCTGCACAGCATCGCCCATAGTTTCCTGATAAAGATAATAAACAGGTTTTTCCTCCATGAACAAGATACCCTTTTGGATAAAATCCAAAAGATTTTCCTTTGCTTTTTCATAAACACAATCATCATAATCACCGACGTTGTTGGGAAAATCAATCTCCGCACGGGAAATATGGAGAAAGGAAACAGGGTTTCCCTCCGCCATAACTTTTGCTTCTTCCCGATTCATTACATCATAGGGTAACGCCGATACTTCAGCGGCCAATTCCGCTTTGGGGCGAATTCCATGAAAAGGTTTCACTCTTACCATATTTGTTTCTCCGTAGTTTTATTTCATTTGAATAATTAACTCGCCGGCTTTGACTGTATCACCGACATTTACATAGATTTTATCAACTGTACCGCTAACTTTTGCGGTAATATTAGTTTCCATTTTCATCGCTTCAATAATCGCCAAAGTTTGATTTTCTTCCACTTCATCGCCTTCGGCGACTAAAATTTTAGAAACGGCACCAGGCAAACTGGAAGCGATTTCCGACATATCATCGGGATCGGCCATTCTGACCTCTTTGACAGAACTGATTGCTGTATTATCTACAACAGTAACTTCACGGCGGGCACCATTGAGTTCAAAAATCACATTGCGGGTACCGTCATCATTGGGTTCTCCCAACCCAATATATTTAATAATAAGAGTTTTTCCGGGTTCAATGGTAACTTCCGTAGTTTCATTCTGTAAAAGACCGTCAAAGAATACGTGACTGTCCAAATGGCTGATATCGCTGTATTCCATGCGATGCTTGAGGAAGTCTTCCGTTACTTTGGGATACATATACCAACTCAAAACGGAGCGGTGCACAACTCGTTCAGGAATATGGTCAATGATATGTTTTTCCGCCATACTCAAAGATTCCATTTTTTCATGAATCTCATCAAAACTTACCATGGGAAGCAATTCACCAGGACGGCATGTAATGGGCTCTTCTCCCTTCAGCACTACTTTCTGCAGGTCTTCCGGGAAACCGCCTTCCGGCTGTCCCATCATTCCTTTGAAATAACTGACTACGGAATCAGGGAAATTCAGCGTCTTTCCCTTTTCCACAATATTATCTTTGGTCAAATCATTTTGTACCATAAAGATCGCCAAATCTCCTACCATTTTTGAGGAGGGAGTCACCTTTACGATATCGCCCAAAATCTCATTGACTTCTTTATATTTTTCTTTTACTTCGGTGAATCGGTGTCCAAGTCCCAGGCTTTCTACTTGGGGTTTTAAATTAGTATATTGTCCACCGGGAATTTCATAGCGGTAAATATCCGTTGCAGGATGGACGATCCCCGCTTCGAAACTGTGATAATAAGGACGAATATCATCCCAATAATCAGTAAGCTTTTGCAATTCCATCAGATCTAAACCAGTTTCCCGTTCCTGCCCTTCCAAGGCAGCTACTACGGAGTTCATAGAAGGCTGACTGGTCAAAGAAGAAAGACTGCTGATGGCAGTATCAATCACGTCAACGCCGGCTTCTGTTGCCATAAGCAGCGTTGCCACCTGATTGCCGCTGGTATCATGGGTATGGAGATGAACGGGAATCGAGAGTTCATCTTTTAGCGCTTCCACCAATACCTTAGCAGCATAAGGCTTCAGCAAGCCGGACATATCCTTAATAGCCAAAATCTGAATTCCCCGTTTTTCCAGTTCTTTCGCGAGATTAACGTAATATTTTAAGGTGTATTTATCGCGCTTCGGATCTAAAATATCCCCTGTATAACAAATGGTACCTTCTGCAATCTTGCCACATTTCAAGACTTCGTCAATGGCCAACTCCATACCGGGAAGCCAGTTTAATGAGTCAAAAATACGGAACACGTCAATGCCGGAAGCCGCACTCTCACGAATAAAGGCCCGGACCAATTCATCGGGATAATTGGTATAACCTACGGCATTAGAGCCACGAAGCAGCATTTGGAATAAAATATTGGGAATTTCTGCTCTTAATTCATCCAAACGAGTCCAAGGAGATTCATGGAGGAAACGGTAAGCAACGTCAAATGTGGCGCCACCCCACATTTCCATCGAAAACACGTCCTTCAAAATATGGGACGTTGCTTTAGAAATGCGTTTCATATCCACCGTCCTCATCCGGGTTGCCAGTAAGGACTGATGGGCATCGCGGAATGTGGTATCGGTCATAAGAACTTTTTTCTGATCCAACACCCATTTTTTTACGGCATCAGGTCCCTCTTGATCCAAGAGGTATTTCAATCCTTCTTTAGGGGATTCTTCAGGATACTTAGGCACTCGAGGAGTTATCACGACATTGGGTTTTTCACAGTTTTCATTAACTGCTTTGTCTCCTAAGAATTTCAACACTTTTGTAGCCCGATCCCGAGACGGCTCTACTTCAAAAAGTTCCGGAGTATCTTCAATGAAGCCTGTATAGGTGCGACCACTTTGGAAGACTTCATTCTTCAAAATATTCGTCAAAAACGCACTATTTGTTTTTACACCCCGAATGCGGATTTCCGCGATGGCGCGAAGGGATTTCTGGATAGCTCCTTTAAACGTACGATCCTGAGTAGTAATTTTGACCAACAAACTGTCATAGTATGGGGAAATCTCCGCCCCTGTATAAGCATTACCCGCATCAAGCCGTACACCAAAGCCGCCGCCACTGCGATACGTGGTCAATTTACCGTAGTCCGGTGCAAAATTATTCCACGGATCTTCCGTAGTAACACGACACTGGATCGAATAACCACGCATTGTTACATCATCTTGGGACTTGATATTGATTTCAGGAGAATCAAGGGCATACCCCTCGGCAATCATCAACTGACATTGGACGATATCAATCCCGGTAATCATTTCCGTAACGGTATGTTCCACCTGAATCCGTGGATTCATTTCGATAAAATAGTGGTTTCCATCTCTATCGACGAGAAATTCCACAGTTCCTGCGTTTACATAGTTTACTTCTTTGGCGATTTTGATCGCATCGTCATAAAGCTCCTGACGTTTTTCCTCACTGAGAGAAAATGCCGGGGCATATTCCACAACTTTTTGATAGCGACGTTGCACGGAACAGTCACGTTCAAATAAATGAACAACATTACCATAGTTATCCGCCAAAATCTGTACTTCGATATGTTTGGGATTGACAAGATATTTTTCCATGAAAATATCATCACAGCCAAAAGCTTTGTGAGCTTCACTTTTGACCATTTCAAAGGCAGCTTCAATTTCGTCTTCATGCTCGATGAGCCGCATTCCGCGACCACCGCCGCCGGCCGCTGCCTTGAACATCACGGGCAGACCGTATTCACGGGCCAGTTGCTTTGCTTCTTCCACAGAGGAGATTGGCTTTTCGCTGCCGGGAATCGTCGGCACATTACACCGCTTGGCCAATTCTTTCGCCTTAATTTTATCCCCCATTTGGCTTAAAACATGGGACGGAGGACCTACGAACTGGATACCGGCTTCCTCACAAGCCCGCGCGAAGTTTGCATTTTCTGAAAGAAAACCATAACCGGGATGAATTGCGTCGATCTTTTCTTTCTTGGCCAAATCAATAATAAGGTCAATATCAAGATACGCTGCCAAAGGGCTGCGGTTCTCCCCCAGCAGATAAGCTTCGTCCGCTTTCATTCTAAAAAGATTGAATTTATCTTCTTTGGAATAAACCCCCACCGTTTTAATGGATAAATCACTGGCTGCCCGAAAAATACGTATGGCGATTTCTCCACGGTTAGCCACTAATAGACGATCAATTTTTTTGATCATAAGCATTCCCTCCTTATAAAGTAAGATTTAAAAGTTTTGCTGCATTTTTATAAAAGATTTTCTCTTTTTCTTCCTGGGTTAAATCAAAACTACGCACCAATTCTTGTACTTCAAGTCCGTTTGACCATGGGCAATCCGTAGCATACAAAAATCGGTCGACACCGTGGGCTTTGATCATCGATTCCATTTGTTTTTTCCCCATCCCCGTATGGGCCATGGAAATATCAAAAAATACATCCTTACCCACCAGATATTCCATTGCTTCTGCCGAATCGGTGAGATTTCCCATATGGGCCAAAATAATTTTCATTCCCTGAAAATCTTCTACGACCTTAGCAGCTTTCTTTGGATAAGAACGGTAGGAACTTTCATAAGCAGGATCGTAACCTGCATGGAAAAGCATAATCATGCCATTCTTTCCTAATTCTTCGTAAATAGGATAAACAGCGGGATCGTCCATATCAAATTCTTGATATTCCGGATGGAATTTTACCCCTTTGATCCCGGCATCGGCCAAACGCCTGATTTCTTCCTTATAATTCGTATATTGCGGGTGAATGGAACCAAAAGGAATGGCCGGAGCCTCATTATGTTCCAATAAAAAGTCGTTGACTTTGGGAACAGATTCCGGCGTAGTGGCAATGTTCAGCAAGACAAAATAATCGGTTCCCCATTCTTTTTGTTTGGCAAGCGTATCCGCGAAAGTACCGTTCGTCATAGGATCGGCCTGATGACTTACGGTGGAGCAGGCAATAGACAACTTGCGAATGGCTTTTTCCGCTAAGAAATCAGGAAATGCGTGCACATGAGTATCAATAAGTTTCATACGACAAAACCTCATTTCTATTTCTGTGTATTTGAATATTATATCATATTTATTAGATAAATGAAATAACTTTCAGAAAATTTCGTAAATCAATTCTAAGATAATTATTTTCTATATAATTTTGATAATTTGGGGATTCATTGGTATTGTCAGATCAATCATGTTGGTTGAATTGTATTGTATGGCATCGACACACGTAATTGCATGATCCAATATCTTTATCTTCTAATTTTTATTAATATTAAGATAAAATAAAATTCTTGTTAAAATTGTCGCAAAAATTTGTGTAAAATATATTGCTTTATTGAAATAATTTATATATAATATATTCAAATTGGTAATGCTTGACAAATGGATATAATAGTTTGTTCATCCTTACCATAACGATAGATAGTTAAGGAGGTGAAAAGCACAAAGAAAAAACAAAGTCAGGCATAGAATGAACAAATTAAAGGAGGGAATTATTACATGAAAAAAACAAGCATCATCCTGGCACTGGTCTTTGTATTCGTATTGAGCTTCTCTTTCGGTATTTTGGCCGAAGACATCA